>JAFGJA010000033.1 GCA_016929355.1 Anaerolineae bacterium
CGGTGGTTTGCTTAATGCCACGCTCGGCAACGCTGCCGAATTGATCATCACCATTTTCGCGCTCAAGGAAGGATTGGTCGAATTGGTGCGCGCGTCTATCGTCGGCTCGATCCTGGGGAATCTGCTGCTGGTCATGGGCCTGGCGATCTTCCTCGGCGGGCTGAAGAATGGCATGCAACTGTTTGATCGCCGCCGCGCCGCCATGAATGGGACGCTGTTGGTGCTGGCGTTTATGGCGCTGGCGATTCCGTCCTTGTTTGACGCGACGTTTGTCGAGGAACAGGCGTTTGCATCGGAACTGCTGTTGAGTGAAGGCATCGCCCTGATCCTGATTTTGCTCTATGCCGGCAATGTGGTCTATTCGTTCATGACACCGGGCGAACATGACGAAGCCGGCGGACATCACCACGAACCGAAATGGTCTACCCGGTTCGCGCTGATGGTGCTGGCGGGAGCCACCATCGGGATCGTGTTTATGTCCGAATTTCTGGTTGGCAGCGTGGAGCCAGTCGTTGAAGAACTTGGTTGGAGTGAATTATTCGTTGGCGTGATCATCGTGCCGATTATCGGTAACGTGGCGGAGCATCTGGTCGCGGTGCAGATGGCGATCAAAAACCGGATGGAACTGGCGATGACTATCGCGTTTGGCTCAAGTTTGCAGATCGCGTTGTTTGTCGCGCCGGTCCTGGTCTTTATCAGTTTGCTGTTCGATGAAAAGTTGGTGTTGGCGTTCAGTATGCCGGAAGTGATCGCGCTGGCGGCGGCGAGTTTTGTCGCGGCGTTTGTCGCGGAGGATGGCGAATCCAACTGGTTCGAAGGCTTGATGCTGCTCGGCGTTTACGTGATTATCGCGCTGGCGTTTTTCCTGCTGCCCGAAGCGCACGAAGCAGCGAGTCACGCGCTGCATTTCTAGTACACCCTGGCGGAAGTCGGCACATGGTTTTCTGTAGGGGCCGGCCAGCGTGTCGGCCCTGGGCGGACACATTGGTCCGCCCCTGGTTAAATATATGCCGCCCCATCCCCAACCCTTCCCCCGCAGGCAGGAGAAGGGAGAAATGCAGGTTTTTGAAGCCCCTTCCTGCTTGCGGGGAGGGATTGAGCACCATTTCAAACGGCCTCTTAACTGGATCGCCCCTTTTGTAATCTTGTTGATGAGTTGCCCCAATGTCTGCGGTAAAATCCCCGCGCTGTTTTTGATTTTTAAAGCTGTGTTATCCAGGCAAATTTGTGTTCCATCTTGAGGAGTTTATACATGCGTCAACAGTTGAAAGTTATTCAATATGGGCTGGGTCCGATTGGCGCGGCGGCGGCTCGCCTGATCGTCGAGCGCCCGGATTTGGCGTTGGTCGGTGGCGTAGATGTTGATCCGGCTAAAGTGGGTTTCGATGTGGGGACGATCATCGGGTTGGATCACCCGCTAGGGATTAAGGTCGTTGAACGGTTGGCGCAGGTTGAGGCCGAGGCGGATGTGGTGCTGCATACAACGAGTTCGTACTTTGACCTGTTCAAAACGCAACTTATCGAGATTTTAGAGGCGGGATTGGATGTGGTTTCGACCTCGGAAGAACTGTCGTTTCCCTGGCTTGCCCATCCCGAAGATGCCGCCGAGATTGACGCGGTAGCACAGCTTACCGGCCAGACGGTGCTAGGGACCGGTGTTAATCCCGGTTTTCTGATGGATGCGCTGCCCCTGTTCCTGACCGCGATCAGCCAGCGCGTAGACCGGATTGCAATGACGCGCGTGGTTAATGCCAGTCTGCGGCGCGGGCCGTTCCAGGCCAAGATCGGCGCAGGCATGACCGTTGATGACTTCAATACGAAGATGGCCGCCGGGCGCATGGGGCATGTGGGTCTGCCGGAATCGGTGGGCATGGTCTTTGCTACGCTTGGTCACACGTTGGTGAAGTATGAAACGGATGTTAAGCCAATCGTGGCTGAGGAACTGGTGAAAACCGCGTATTTCGAGGTGCAGCCCGGTCAGGTGCGCGGCTTGAAACAGGTCGCGCGGGGCTATACTGAATCCGGCGAATTCATGACGCTGACCTTCATCGCCGCGCTGGATGAACCCAACGAGGGAGATACCGTGCGGCTGTATGGTCGCCCTGATCTGGAAGTTAAACTCCAGGGGACCAATGGCGATATTGCGACGGTGGCGATTGCGGTGAACGCGCTGCGCCGGGTGCATGAGGCCGCGCCCGGTCTGGTCACGATGCGCGATATACCGATGGTGACGGTATAGATTTGACTCGTAGGGGCGTATTGAAGCCTATACGCCCCTAAAATAGTCACCCGTGATGCTCCTGTAAACTCCGCACCCGCAAATCCTGCGCCTTGAGCGCCTGAATCCCGTTCACCGCCGCCTGCGCCGCGCTGAGAGTCGTCAGTAGGGGCACGTTATGCAGCACTGCCGCCGTGCGAATCTGCATCCCGTCGCTGTGGGCAGTAGAGCCAAGCGGCGTATTGATGATCAGGTCAATTTCGCCCGCGCGGATCAGATCGACCACATTCGGACTCCCTTCGCTGACTTTGCTGACCGGGCGCACACTGAGTCCCGCCCCGACGCAAAACGCCGCCGTGCCGCGTGTCGCCACCAACTCAAAGCCCATACGCTGTAAATCGCGCGCGAGTTTGAGTCCGGCGCTTTTGTCGTAATCGTTCACGCTGATGAACACGGTCCCGGACATGGGCAGCGAATCCCCGGCGGCGATCTGCGCTTTGGCGAACGCATGACCAAACCGCGACGCATGGCCCATCACTTCCCCCGTGCTGCGCATTTCCGGCCCTAGCAGCGCATCCACGCCCATAAATTTCTTGAACGGCAGCACCGCTTCCTTGACGAAAAAGCCATCAATGCGTGGTTCCTCAAACAGCCCTAATTCATCCAGTGTCGCCCCGGCCATAATGCGCGCGGCATAACGCGCGAGCGGCACACCCGTTGCTTTGCTGACAAAGGGAACCGTCCGGCTGGCGCGCGGATTGACTTCCAGCACATAGGCGATGTCATCTTTGATCGCGTACTGCACATTCATCAGGCCGCGCACGCCGAGCGCAAGGCCGAGTTGTTCCGTGTATTCGCGGATATGTGTCAGATGATACGCGGAAATTTTGTAAGGCGGCATCACACACGCGGAGTCGCCGGAATGTACGCCCGCTTCCTCGATGTGCTGCATGATCCCGCCGATCACCACGCGCTGACCGTCGCTGATCGCGTCTACATCGACCTCATACGCATCTTCCAGGTAATGGTCGATCAGGATCGCCTGGCCCGGTGCGGCAGCTAAGGCGGAGTCGATGTAATGATTGAGTGCGTCTTCGCTGTAGACGATTGCCATCGCGCGCCCGCCCAACACATACGAGGGCCGCACGATCACCGGGTAGCCGATCTCGGCTGCGATGCGCCGGGCATCGTCTGCGGTATCTGCCATGCCATTAGCCGGACTCGGAATGTCGAGTTTGTCGAGCAATGCGCCAAACTGCCCACGATCCTCCGCCATGGCAATCGCATCCGGCGACGTACCCAGGATCGGGACGCCGTGCCGCACCAGATCCGCCGTAAGATTGAGCGGCGTTTGCCCGCCAAATTGCACGATCACACCCTTGAGCGGTTGTTCGCGCGCGGCGATATTCAGCACATTTTCGAGCGTGAGCGGTTCAAAATAGAGGCGATCTGAGGTGTCATAATCCGTGCTGACCGTTTCCGGGTTGCAGTTGACCATGATCGCCTCGTATCCGGCGCGCTGCACGGCTTGCGCCGCATGAACACAGCAGTAATCGAACTCGATTCCCTGCCCGATGCGATTCGGCCCGCCGCCGAGGATAATGATTTTTTCCTGATCGGTGGGCGGCGCTTCGGATTCGGTTTCGTAGCTGCTGTAGAGATAGGGTGTATAGGATTCGAATTCCGCCGCGCAGGTATCGACCACATGAAAGGTGGGGGTGATGCCGAGATCGGTACGGAGAGCGCGGATCGCATCGGCGTTTACCTCACTCCCCGACCCCCTCTCTACGCCTGGAGAGGGGGAATTGGGTTGAACGTCAAGTTCCTCTTCACAGAGTGGGGAGGGACTTAATAACCACGCCAGATGATCGTCGCCAAAGCCCATGCGTTTCGCCGCGCGTAACAAGTCCGCCGGGATAACTTCCGCCCCTACAGGTTCGGGAGAGGGGGAAGTGGGCGGAGCAAGCCCCGCCCCTACAGAGTCGCCATAATTGTTGGTGGCGGGTGAGGTCTGCATCTTGATCGCGTGGGCGCTGATGCGCAGTTCCAGCGCGACGATCTCGGCCAACTGCGCCAGATACCACGCATCGATCCCGGTAGCCGCCGCGATCTCGTCCGGCGAATGACCTGCGCGCAATGCTTCCCACAGCGCCCAAATGCGTTCGGCGCGGGGGGTGTTCAAACTGGCGAGATCGCCATCCCAGACTGCGCACTCCGGCGTGGGGTAGGGGGGGCGGTTTAATTCCAGGGAGCGTAATCCCTTCAGCAGCGCCTCTTTAAACGTGCGCCCCATCGCCATCGCTTCGCCAACGGATTTCATCTGCGGGCCGAGCGTGGGATCAACGCCGGGAAATTTTTCGAAGGCCCAACGCGGCAGTTTTGCGACGACATAATCAATACTTGGCTCAAAGGCGGCGACAGTGGTTTGGGTGATGTCGTTTTGCAATTCGTCCAGCGTATAGCCCACCGCCAGCAGCGCCGCCAGTTTCGCAATCGGGAAACCCGTCGCCTTGCTCGCCAGCGCGGAGGAACGGCTCACGCGCGGATTCATCTCGATTACCAGCACGCGCCCATCAGCCGGATTCACGGCAAATTGCACGTTCGAGCCGCCGGTTTCCACACCCACCGCGTGCATGACGGTGCGCGCCTGATCGCGTAAACGCTGGTATTCGCGGTCTGTGAGCGTCATCGCGGGGGCAATCGTGATCGAGTCGCCGGTATGCACGCCCATCGGATCGATATTCTCAATCGAACAGACGACGACGAAATTATCGGCGCGATCCCGCATCACTTCGAGTTCGTATTCCTTCCAGCCGAGCACGCTTTCCTCAACCAACACCGAATCCACCGGACTCTCGCGCAGGCCAAACGCGACTTTTTCGCGGAAATCGGCTACATCATAGGCGATGCCGCCGCCACTGCCGCCCAGCGTGAACGAGGGCCGGATCAGGATCGGATAACGCCCGATCTCATGGGCAATTTCCAACGCTTCTGCCAGCGAGTGGGCCAAGCCCCCGCGCGGACATGCGAGTCCCGCCTGGATCATTGCGCCCTGAAAGAGCAAACGATCCTCGGCGAGCTGCATCGCGCCGAGACTCGCACCGATCAGTTCCACGTTGTATGTGTCGAGAATGCCGCATTCCGCCAGTTCAACCGCGCAGTTGAGCGCGGTTTGCCCCCCCACTGTCGGCAGCAGCGCATCCGGTTTTTCCTGTTGGATGATGCGCTCGATGATGTCGCAGTTAATCGGCTCGATGTAGGTCGCATCGGCCAGTTCGGGATCGGTCATGATCGTGGCGGGGTTGCTGTTGATCAGCACCACGCGGTAGCCTTCCGCCTTGAGCGCTTTGACGGCTTGCGTGCCGCTATAATCAAATTCGGCGGCCTGCCCGATCACAATCGGACCCGCGCCGATGACGAGAATTGTCTTGATGTCAGTTCGTTTAGGCATATCTCTCATCCCCTACCTAATCACGCGGCGGCGCGCAACCATCATTGCCACGAACTCCGCAAACAACGGATCGGCATCATGCGGACCCGGCGCGGCTTCGGGATGGTACTGGATACTCATCGCGGGCAATGTGCGGTGACGCATTCCCTCGTTACACTGATCGTTGAGATTCAGGTGCGTGACCTCGATCTCCGGTGGCAGCGAAGCCGGATCAACGGCGAAGTTGTGGTTATGGGCGCTGATTTCCACCCGGCCCGAAGGTAAATGCTTGACCGGTTGGTTGCCGCCATGATGCCCGAATTTCATCCGGTAGGTGGTCCCGCCATACGCCTGACCCAAAATCTGATGGCCCAGGCAAATTCCAAAAACGGGCACTTTACCAAGCAGCGCTTTAGCCGCTTCAACCGTATACGGCAGCGCCGCCGGATCACCGGGGCCGTTGCTGAGGAAGACGCCATCGGGATTCATGGCTAACACAGCCTTGGCGGGGGTGGTGGCCGGGACCACCGTCACATGACAGCCCAATGACACAAACCGCCGCAGGATGTTACGCTTGATGCCGAAATCATAGGCGACAACGTGTAACCCCCTCCTTTGATTCCTCCCCCATGCATGGGGGAGGCCAGGTGGGGGTTCCGTTACACGGGGAGGAGTTTCCCACGCTTGATCCGTCCCTTCATCCCACGTATACGGCGCGTCACACGAAACCGCCTGCACCATATCCACGCCATCCAAACCGGGCCACGCCCGCGCCATCTCGACCAATGCCGCAGCGGTCAGTGATTCATCCGTCGCAATCACCCCCTTAAGCGTGCCCCCTTCGCGCAGCCGCCGCGTGAGCGCCCGCGTATCGATCCCCGCAATGCCCACGCGCCCCTGATCGCGCAGCCAATCAGCGAGCGATTGTGTTGCACGCCAGTTCGATACACGCGGGCTGAGTTCGCGCACAATAAACCCGCTCAGGAACACCTGGCGGGCTTCGTCATCGTCTACATTGACTCCCGTGTTGCCGATTTGCGGGGCGGTCATGATCACAATCTGCCCCGCATAACTGGGATCGGTCAAAATCTCCTGGTAGCCGGTCAAGCTGGTGTTGAACACCACCTCGCCGTAAGCCGGTTCTATATCCGGTCCTGCTGCGCCGAAAGCTGTGCCGGGCCATACGCTGCCATCTTCGAGCGCGAGTCGTGCTGGTTGTTGGCTCATCACACCGCCTTTTTGGTGTAGGTTGTCGCTGATGGATGCGCCTACTTTTGCACAACCGGCGCGATTCAACCTGGGCATTTTGACCAAATTGTCCCGCTTTTGTGCGGCGCGTCAGGTGAGCGGTGGGTGAGCGCGGGCGGTAATTGGTTGATTTTCACAAGCGCTGTTATGCTGGTGCGATACATGATTCATGACAAGGAAAAATTCATTATGCAACCCACTGTTTTTGAATTTGACTCCCGGCGTTCGATGGTTCTGGCGCGGCGCGGGATGGTCGCGGCCAGTAATCCCCTGGCGGCCCAAGCAGGACTCGATGTCCTCAAGCGCGGCGGTAACGCGGCTGATGCGGCGATTGCGACTGCTGCCGTGTTGAATGTGACCGCGCCCGCCTCAACAGGGATTGGCGGCGATTGTTTCGCGCTGTATTATGACGCGGCGACGGGGCAGGTCAGCGCTTTGAACGGCAGTGGCCGCGCGCCTGCTGCCCTGACCATTGACACGGTGCGCGCGCAGGGTCACGCCACCATGCCGTTACGCAGCGCCTTAGCCGTAACCGTACCCGGTGCGGTACGGGGTTGGTCCGATCTGCTGGCGCGGCACGGACGCCTTACGCTCGGTGATGTGCTGACCGACGCGATCTATTACGCGCGCGAAGGCTACCCGGTATCGCCTGTGTTCGGGACGGCGTGGAATTCCGCCGCAACGGTGGAACTGTTGGAATCCAGCCGTTACGCCGGGGACTATTTGCCGGATCATAAACCGCCGCAGGTCGGGCAGATTGTGCGCTTGCCGGGATTGGCGAATTCGCTGCAAGCCATCGCGGAGGGCGGCGCGGAAGCCTTCTACACCGGGCCGATAGCCGATGCGATTGTGCGCACGTTAGCCGAATATGGCGGCGTGATGACGCATAACGACCTCGCTGCGCATGTCTCCACCTGGGATACACCCATCGCCACCAATTACCGCGATGTGACCGTGATCGAGTGCCCGCCAAATGGTCAGGGACTCGCCGCACTGCTGGCGCTCAATATCGCGGAGGGGTTCGATCTTGCGGCGCTGCCCTGGGATTCGCCCGAACGCCTGCACCTGATGATCGAGTCGATGCGGTTGGCGTTTGCCGATGCGCGTCACTATATCGCCGATCCCGCCGTGCAGCCCGTGCCCATTGGTGGCTTGCTGGACAAAAATTACGCCGCGCAGCGCCGCGCCATGATCAGCCCGGATCGCGCCATGACGCCGCCCACGTTTGGCGCACCGTTACCGAGTTCGAATACCGTCTATCTGAGCGTGATCGATGGTGAGGGCAATGCCTGCTC
>JAFGJA010000330.1 GCA_016929355.1 Anaerolineae bacterium
CGAACTCAAGCAGCGCAGCTTACCCAGTCCCAATATCCGCGCGCGCGAGATTCGCGGTAAGGCCGTTGCGCCGGACGATCTGCATCTGGACGAATTATGGTTCGAGTCGGGCATCGGGCAGGAAGTATTCTTGCAGTTCATCACGGAGGATCGGCGTATTGCGGGTTTCCTGCGTCTATCACTGCCGGATGATGAGAGTGAACAACACCCACCGATTCTAGAGGAACTACGCGGCGCAGCTATGATCCGCGAAGTGCATGTTTACGGGCAAGCACTTTCACTAGGCGAATCACAAACAGGCAAAGCGCAGCATCACGGATTGGGCACGGAATTGATCGAGCGCGCCGCCGCCATCGCATTGGATCGGGGTTATGCCTATTTAGCGGTGATCTCAGCCGTAGGCACACGCGCCTATTACCGCAAACGGGGGTTTGCCGATGGGGAGTTGTACCAGATTCGTAACTTGCATGATAATGGTGATGCACAATCTGCAACGGGTGAGTAACCCGGTGCGTATGGAATTTTAAATCACACATGAAAGGCACATCATGAGCCAGGACGACACCAAATCGAAACACCAGGAAAAAACAACCGCCGCCCCCCGCCGGGGCTGTTTAGGGTCGCTGTTTGGGACATTACTCGCGCCCTTGTTTGGCCCATTCCGCATGGCAATGACGTTGGCGATTGTGGCCGCCGCCGTGATCTTGACGCTGACTTTTTCCGATTTTCTGCGCGATCCGCTCGATGGTTTTCTGGGCATTTTCGGTTTTGGCGATTCCGACCCGGTAGAGGTCGATAGCACCACTATTGTTCTAGGGATTCAGGAAATGGCCGTGTTAGAAACCATTGAAGGCACGATTCAGATCGAAAAAACGGTGGTGGACAAAGGCGCGTCACCGGATGCTGAAATCCGTGTGCGCTATATCAGTGAAATCAGGGCCGGGATCGATCTCTCGCTGATCACAGAGGATGACATTGTGGTGAACGAGGACGGCAGCTTGATCATTCTGCTCCCGCCCGCCCAGATCACCCTTTGCGACCTGGGCAAACCGGATGTAGTGGACCGCACTTGCACCGATATTCCCCTGGTCCAGGACTGCGGCAAAATCGTGGATGGGATGTTAGACACGGCTTATGATCGCGGCATCGAAGAATTGCGCGAAACAGCCTACGAGCTTGATCTGTTATCTCAGGCCAATGACGAAGCCGAACGCCGCATCTACGATCTGATCAAGGGATTGGGCTATGAAAATATCACCTTCAAACGCAGTGAACTCATCCTGCCCGATGATCCATCCTGTTATTCCACTGGCGCGCCCCCCAATGTTGAACAACCAGCAGACACAACTGGCAGCGAAGGATCATAAATGCTAAAAGCGCCCGGTCCACTCGTCATGGGCATAACGCAGCGCGCGGAGTTCCTCGGCGCGCTGTAACTCCTCAGGAGTGAGCGAGTCTGCGATCTCAAAGGTGAGATCGAATGTTTCCTCGAAGCCACGCCGCATCGCCTGGATCGCATCCTCCCATGATATAATGCGATGCAACACCTCTTCTAAAGTCGTGGCCCGGCTAGCTACGCGCTGCCGAGCTATTTCACGCTCCTGATCATCCGGGAATACCAACCCATCACAAATGCGGGTGATGTCGCCGGTCAGAGGCAGCGTGCCGTGTTGCAAAACGGCTCCCATTTTACGCACCTGCGCGCTGCCGATCAATTTTTTGCCGCTAAACGTGATCTCATAACGGCTGGGCACTTCGAAACACACTGGCCCAATTGTGCCCCCTGATTGTTTCGCGCGTTTGTTGGCATCGGCATCCGCCCCTAATATATTTAGCCCATGCAATAACGCCCCGCTCAACCGCCGGTAACTTTCTACAATACTGCCCGCCACAAGCGGATCACCCGCCTTACACGCGACACTATATGTCAGTTCATCCACATGCAAAATGGCGCGTCCGCCTGTCATACGCCGGACTATATCCCATCCGCGCGCCGCCAACCGGTCTTGATCACTATCACTGAGCGGCTGCATATAACCGAGCGAGAGACAGGCCGGTTCCCAGGCGAAAAAACGCAAGGTGCGCGGCACACGTTCTTGCGCAACCGCTTCCATAATCGCCTGATCAATTGCCATATTCATTGGGCCATCGGTGGCGGGGGTGATCACTAAACGCATATAAAAAACTCCTAAAATAGCGTAACCGTCGGGCATTAGCGCATTGAGGGTTGCCCGGTTTGCCGTTACAATACACCTAAGGTCATCAACCGAGAGTAGTATAAAACCCTATGGCAACAAACAACGCCAACCCAACCGATCCCCATCACGAACCGGTCAATGCGACTGAAGCAGATACTTTACCGCGCACGCCGCCGGTCAGCAATCCGCCCAATACCGGTCATTGGTACAGCCTGCCTGCGCAACACGCACCCCCGCCATACCAACAACCACAAGCTGTCCCCTCACCTGTGCCGGTTCGTGACCGCCGCAGCCGCACCGCGCGGGATCGGGTACGGCGGCGCAAAGTCAAACGTGAGATCGGCGCGCCGGATGATTGGGCATGGGTGATCATCGCGGCGGCGATGTTGGGCATGACGATTGTCTTGAGCATGTCAATGTTTTTCCTGCTGCAAGCAACCCGCAGTTCCGGCGGTACGGTTGCCACCAGTGTTCCCGCGCAAGAACCGACCTCGGTCCTGTATGGTCCCGGCGGGATTTTGGAAGATCAGGGTGATGGTTCGGTGGGTGGCATGTTGGGCAATGGGCAAAGCATGGTTATCAACCGGTGGCAGGGCGATGAACCATTCACTATCCTGGTGATGGGTATGGATCAGCGTCCCGGTGAATTTGGCATGTCCTACCGCACCGATACCATGATCTTGATCCGGCTGGACCCGGTGGAAAAACGAGTGGGTATCCTGAGTATCCCGCGCGATCTCTATGTGGAGATTCCGCCGAATTATGGTCTGCAAAAAATCAACACCGCTTACGGCATCGGCGAGATGAATGAACCGAATGGCGGGCCGCATTTAGCCATGCAAACCGTCCAGTACAATCTGGGCATCCGGGTCAATGAATACGTGGTTGTGGACTTCAACACCTTCATCACCATTATTGATCTCATCGGGGGCATCAATGTTGAAGTCGCAGCGACCATCAACGACCCGCAATATCCCGATATGAACTACGGCTACGATCCGTTCTACCTGACCGCCGGTTGGCAGCATTTAGACGGCAAAACTGCGCTCAAATATGCCCGTACCCGGCACGGTTCGGATGATATTGATCGCGGGCGGCGGCAGCAGCAGGTCCTCTACGCGATCCGTGATCGCGTGACAACGCTTGATCTGATCCCACAGCTTGCGCCACAAGCCTATACCCTGTGGTCTGAATTACGTGAAGGGATCAATACCGGATTGTCATTGGAACAGATTCTTGAATTAGCCTGGTGGGTGAAAGACATTCCCTCTGAAAATTACACGAACCGGGTGTTGGGCTGGGAATACGTCGAATCGATCAACTATAACAGTCAGGATATTCTGGTTCCCATCCGTGCCAAACTCGCCCCGCTCATGATCGAGGTTTTTGGGCCGAATTACAACCAGTAATGGCTTAAAAGACTCTGGTAAATCGGTTTAAATCTGTGTATGCTTTAATTGCGTGATGAAGGTTTATCACGCAATTTTTATGGTCAAATACAATCTCCATGAGGAGTATCATGTCTGCACTACAACACATTATCGCCACGCTGCACGAGCAACGGCGTGACTTAACCAAACCATACCATGTACCTGGGCTGTGGATCGATCATGACAGCGTAGAACCAGGGGCAACCGCCGCCCAAACCGTTAACCCGTATGAATTTTACGCCGAAAAACTGCAAGCGATTCACGAAACAGTGCCGACGCCAGTCATTACCGGCACGGGCGGCGGCGAGTGGACCCGCCACGCTACTGTGTACAATCTGTTCCCGCGCGTCGCTTCAGCCTATGATCACGCACATGATGATCATCTCTGTATAGAAGCGTGTGCAGATGGCTGGCGCGATACGGGCACATTGCTTAAATGTATCGCGCTGCTGCCCTACATTCACAGCTTGGGGATCAATACCGTGCATCTGCTGCCGATTACCTCGGTGGGACAGGATGGCAAAAAAGGCACGCTTGGCTCACCGTATGGGATTCGGAATGCTTACAAACTGGACGAAAATTTAGCCGAACCCGCTTTAGGACTAGATGTGAATACGCTGTTCGCCGGATTCGTCGAAGCAGCGCACATTCTCGGAATGCGCGTGGTGATGGAATTTGTGCTGCGCACTTCGTCCAAAGATGGCGACTGGATCGGGGAACATCCCGAATGGTTCTACTGGATTCGGGAAGATGTGCCGGATCGTGAACCGGGCAGCGCTGCGCCGGATGCGTATGGCAACCCCATCTTCCCCGAAGATGATCTGAATCAGGTCAAAGACAAAGTATTTCGCGGCGAATTCGTGGACTTACCCGCACCACCGGCTGATTATCAAGCGATGTTCACCGCGCCGCCCAAACCGGATCAGGTGCAATTGGAAAATGGACATTGGGTCGGCGTACTGGACGATGGTACGCGGGTGCGGATTCCCGGCGCGTTCGCCGACTGGCCCCCCGATGACAACCAACCCCCCTGGACCGATGTCACCTATCTACGCATGTACGACCATCCCGATTTTAACTACATCGCCTACAATACGATCCGCATGTATGATGAACGGTTGGCGCAGCCGGAAAACGCCGTCAGTGATCTGTGGGATGCAGTGGTCGGTGTGATTCCGCATTATCAAAATGAGTTCGGCATTGATGGCGTCATGATCGACATGGGGCACGCGCTCCCGATGCCGCTCAAGCAGCGCGTGGTCAGTGCGGCCCGTGACATTAACCCGGACTTTGCCTTTTGGGATGAAAATTTCCTGATCACGCAAAAGAGTGTGGATGAAGGTTATAACGCCGTGTTGGGCTATATGGTGTTCGATTTCCACCTGCCCAACAAGCTGCAAGATTTTCTAGGACGCCTGGCCCATGAGCGGTTGCCGCTCCCCTTCTTCGCCACGCCAGAGAGCCATAATACGCCGCGCGCAGCCAGCCGCCCGTCTGCGTTGCAATATGTGCATTATGCCCTGATTTTTAGCGCGGTTGTGCCGGGGCTGCCGTTCATCCACAATGGATTTGAGTTCATGGAAACCAAACCGATCAACACCGGGCTTGGTTTCTCGGATGAAATGATCGCGGAAAATCCAACAGATACCTTACCCTTATTCAGCCAGTGGGCGTTTGACTGGACCAGAGATGGCAATCTGGTTGGCTCCATTCGTTACGCCTTGCAGATTCGGCAGCAGTACGAAGCCCTGTTGAGCAATGCAAACCCTGAAACCGTAATCTTTGGCTACAGCGACAACCCAAATATTACGGTCTTCGCGCGGCAGGATGACAAACACACCGTCGTAGTCATTGCCAGTGATAGCTTTGAAACGCGCGAAGAGGGCAGAGCCTATTTGCCGGTGTGCGATTGCGCATTACAACCCATTTGGGGCACAGATGTCGCGCACAAGGGCTTCGGCGCAGTGCATATTGATGTGAACCTGGGCAACGGTCATGTGCTGGTCTTAGCTGGTAGCGCAGATTTCCCGCGTTTGCAGAAGTAACCCACATATTCTCGATCAACCCCACAAAATCCGTAGGGGCGAACCAATCCGAACCTCTGGTGCGCGTTCGCCCTGGACCGATACGCTGGTCGGCCCCTACAGGCGCGTTTGCATGTTTTCTAACCGCTAAAACAGGACAATAGCGGCAAGAATAATCACAATCACAATGATCAGCACAGCCACGCCAAACCATTTTATCTGCGGTGAGGAATCAGATACGGAAGGGCCACTCACCGGCTCCGAATCAGCCAGCCGTGTTTCGTGAAAGCGTTTAATCTCTGAGGCGCGTTTTCTGCTTTCCTGTAGCTCGTTCCGATTCAAAGATACAGTCGAGAATTCCCCCTGAACTTCCTCACTTTCGAGCGCGGCCAGCATATCACGCGCCGACAAGTAACGCGACATGGGCTGCTTGTTCAGCGCCTTCATGATCACGCGATCAATACGCGGGTCCAGATTCACATTAACCTGTGCCGGAGGAATGGGGATCACCGTCTGGTGTTGGGCGATGATGGCCTGAGGTTTGCCCTTAAATGGCACATCACCCGTCACCATTTCATACAGCAAAATACCAAGCGCATAAATATCCGATTCGGGCATGGCGCGGTTAGCGGTGAGTTGTTCGGGCGCGAGATACGTTGGGTTAGGTGTCCACCCCAATTCAACACGCCGTTGATGCAAACAGGGGATCAGAAAATCGGTCAAGACAGGGCGCTGCTTCAAGTCGAGCAGCACATTATCCGGTTTGATGTTGCCATGCACCACATGATGATCATGCGCGGCAGCAACGGCGCTGGCAAGTTGGCTGAAAATGCGCACCGTGTCATTGCGACCCAGACCAGTCGGATGCGTGGAAATCATATCACGCAGCCCCGTACCCTGAATCAATTCCATGATGATATAGTAGCGATCCGCAGTCACATCAAAATCGTAGATACGCATGATATTCGGGTGTTTGAGTCCGGCAATGGCCTGCATATCCTCACGGAAACAGGTCGTCAATTCAGCCGTAAGATCAGTCTTGAGGCGCAATGTCTTAATCGCCACATCCTGCTTTAATTCTGGGGCAAAGGCCAGATACACTTCGGTATCCTTGCCGCGTCCAATAAACTCTCGAATCAGGTACGATCCGAGTTCATCGCCTGCTTTTAATGGTGATTTGTGTTCGCTCATCATTGCCCGCCGCTAATCATTACAGATAGCGAAGGGCCGTTCCGGGCGGAACGCGAACCCTTCGCTAAAGTGTCAAAAATCGTATTGCGGAACGCTGCGCTTAATTTAGCACACTTTGAATAAGCGCGCGCACGTCCTCGTAAATCTCATCAATGCCACGCTCGGCGTCTACTTCTTTGACCAGATCGGCCTTGCCCCGGTAGTGCGGCATGACGCTATCTTCCACTGCCTGATGATCGTTCAACCGTTTTTCGATCACTTCCGGCTTATCATCGGCGCGCCCTTCCTGGCGACCCATCAACCGCTCGCGTGAAATCTCAATCGGCAAGGCAAAATCAACGACCATCGTCACATCACTCTCAAATTCTTTGAGTAGATCGTCCAGCGCTTGCGCCTGTGCGCCGGTACGCGGGAAACCATCGAAGATCGCGCCCGTCGCCACATCCGGCTCTTGCAGGCGCTCCCGCACCATGCTGATCGTGATGTCATCTGGCACAAGTTCGCCTTTGGACATATATTCCTGGGCTTTCAAACCCAGCGGTGTTTTTTCACCAAGATGTTTACGAAACAGATCGCCGGTTGAAATTTGCGTGAGGCCGAGTTCTTCGGTGATTTTCTTGGCCTGTGTGCCTTTACCACAGCCAGGAGGCCCAAAAAAGACGATGAATACAGGTGTCATAATAACCCTCGATTCGCTTGTGAATACGCAAAAAACTATGCAGGGGATTGTACCGAAATTGGTGGGATCAACAAGGGCCGATTGGCACACATTCGAGGGTACAAAAAAATAAAAACACCCCCACCGATGGCGAAGATGTTCTGGTGGCGATGATGTGATTTGAACACATGACCAAGGGCTTATGAGTCCCCTGCTCTACCGCTGAGCTACATCGCCAAGTGATGCGTATTATACCAAGCTTACGGCGTGCGTCAATGGGCATTTTTGCGATTTTGAGGGGGAATTACCCACCATTAGCGAATAACTTCCCAGGCCAGATGCGCCAGTTCCGGCGCAATCAGTTTTTCCCAGGCCAGTTGCACTGCCGCCGGTGATCCCGGTGTGGAAATAATCACCGAGTTTTGATACACCCCTGCCGTCGCCCGCGAAAGCATCGCCGCCGCGCCCACCTGCTCATAGCTCAACATACGGAATAATTCGCCAAAACCGGGCAGCGTCTTTTCAAGTTTGCGACTCAGCACGTCATAGGTGCGATCACGCGGCGCGATGCCGGTTCCACCGTTGAACAAAATAATGCGCGCCTCAGCTACCAGATCATCCAGCACGCCCGCCACTTGATCGGCCTCGTCTTTGATCAAACGATACCCGGCAACGGTATGCCCGGCGGCGGTGATCTGTTCGCGCAGATAGGCCGCGTTCACATCGGTTTCCGGCGTGCGCGTATCGCTCACGGTCACGATAGCGATGGCAACCGCCCCTTGTTGGGCGGCGATAGCTTTATGCTGTTGCGAACTGCTGTGATCCGGTGTGGCGGAAGGCATAATCTGATCCTTTGCATGACGGTAACGCAAGGGCGTTCATTTGACGATCAGATCATACACCATGCCGGCAGATACCCAAAAAAGTAGAGACAATTCTACTGCACGAAACGGTAGAATTGTCCCTGGTGTGTGTACATATACGCCGGGGTGTTGGGGAGCAGGTCTGGGCCTGCTCCTACGATTCAGGCGCGTATCATGAAATTTTCGCTTAGATCGTGGTTAGGTAACGGTCCAGTTCCCACTGGCTGACATGAATCCGGTACTCATCCCACTCAGCGCGCTTGGCACGGTCATAGGCTTCGTAGATGTGTTCGCCCAACGCGGCGATCAGCAGATCATCATTCGCCAATTCATCCAGCGATTCGGACAACGAGCCGGGCAGCACATCCACCCCATTCGCTACACGCTGTTCATCAGTCCAGTGGAACACATCATCCGACACTGACGGCGGCGGCGTCAGCTTGTTCTTGACACCATCCAAACCTGCTTCGAGCATGACCGCAAACGCCAGGTATGGGTTGCAGCTCGGATCGGGGAAGCGCAGTTCGACACGGGTGCTGTTTTCGCGGCCCGGTGAATAACGCGGCACACGGACCAGAGCCGAACGGTTGCGCTGCGCCCAGCAAACATACACCGGGGCTTCATACCCAGGGGTCAAGCGCTTGTAGCTGTTGATGGTTGGCGCGACAACGGCGGCGAGCGCACGCGCGTGCTTCAACTGACCGGCAACAAACTGACGCGCAACCTCAGAGAGCGAAAATTCGCCTTCGGGATCATACATCACGGAATCGCCGGATTCGAGATCGTACAAGCTCTGGTGGACGTGCATACCGCTACCGTTAATACCAAAAACGGGCTTGGGCATGAAGGTGGCGAACAAACCATGCTTGGCGGCAACACCCTTGACCGTATATTTGAACGTAATCGCGTTGTCGGCAGTATGGAGCGCTTCGCCATAACGGAAGTCAATCTCGTGCTGGCCGATAGCCACTTCATGGTGCGCCATTTCAACATTGATTTTAAGCGCTTCCAGCGTCCGGCTGATGTCACTGCGCACGGTCTGCGCTTCGTCGTTGGGGGAAAAATCAAAGTAACCACCAACATCATGCGGCACAGCCTCGGTCCCATTCTCACGGAACAGGAAAAATTCGAGTTCGGGGCCAGTGTTATAACCAAGGCCGAGTTCGTTGGCATGAGCAATCGCCCGCCGCAGCGCATAGCGGGGATCGCCTTCAAACGGGCTGCCATCGGGACTGTGTACGTCACAAATGATACGCGCGCGCGATCCAAGCGGATCATCCACCGTCCAGGGCAGAATACGGAAAGTACGCGGATCGGGCTTCAAGAACATATCAGATTCCTGAATACGGGCAAAACCCTGAATCGAGGAACCATCAAACCATGTGCCGCGTTTCAGCGACTCTTCCAGGTCTTTGCCCAGAATGGTGACGCTTTTGGTAACGCCGAAAATGTCCGTGAATTGAAGATCGATGAACTGTACGTTTTCTGCCTCTACAATTTCGAGGACTTCAAGCGCTTTATCATCCATGTTGTTTTCTCCTGGTTAGTGCTGAATAGTGCCACTTGTTGTGCAAGATGTGTGAATTGAATACGGGCGAAATTATAGAGGTTGTGCAGAGGATTTCAAAGAGCGCTTATTGTGCAAATGCCACAAAGAAAAAGCTGCCCGGCACGTCATTTTATAACGCAATTCCGGGCACAAAAGGCAATATTAGGCAGATTGCACAATAAATTATTGTGCAGATTGTAGATGCAATACGCTCTCAGCAGAATTGAGCGTGATCCGAGTCGCTTGGCGATCAATGCGTTTCATCAAACCGGAGAGAACATCTTTGGGGCCAAGTTCAATAAACGTCATCACGCCCTGATCGAGCATATATTGGGCCGACTCGGTCCAGCGCACGGAGGATGTAAGCTGTGCATCCAGTTCGGCGCGGATGGCGTCAACCGATTCGAGCGGGGCCGCCTTGACATTCCCGATGATCGGTATAGTTGGGACGCTAAATGGCGTCTGATCCAGAGCTGCGCGAAAATCAGCCGTGATCGATTCCATCAAGGGCGAATGGGAAGCCACGCTCACCACGAGTTGCACGGCCCGTTTTGCGCCGTGTTCGCTGGCAAGCGGCAGCGCCGTTTCGATAGCTTCTTGATCACCAGAGATCACGATCTGGCCGTGGCAGTTATCGTTCGCCAAAACCAGCACTTTGCCCGTTTGCTGGCTGACCTCGGCGCAGAGATCGCGCACAACAGCCGCATCCAAACCCAGGAGCGCGGCCATAGCGCCAGGGCTGCGTTGGCTGGCTTCATTCATCAGCCGTCCGCGTTCCCGCACCAGTTGCAACCCGGCAGGAAAATCAAGCGCCCCCGCCGCCGTCAAAGCCGTTAATTCACCCAAACTGTGCCCGGCGACATACGCAGGTTGGAGATCATCCCCAAACATAGCGCGCAGCACGCGCAGCAGCGCCACGCCCATCACATAGAGCGCAGGTTGGGTGTTATATGTATCATTGAGGTCCTCCGCCGGACCATTGAAGCACCGATCACTGAGCGAAAACCCAAGCAGTTCATCAGCTTCGGCAAAAGTGGCTTGGGCAACGGGGAAGGCAGCAGCGAGATCAGCCCCCATCCCGACTTCCTGCGATCCTTGACCGGGGAAAACTAAGGCTGTGGTAGACCAATCAACCATCAGAAAAGTTCCTTTCATGCCAAAATGGATTCATCTGTTGATATAACGCCTGGAAAATACCAGAGTTACGCGCAACAGACCAGGGCAGAATTTCATGTTATGCCTTTACATCCATGCCGGGGCGTGGCAAACTAGCTAGCGTGATGGTCGGATCAGGCAGTTATCCAAGAACAATCAACCAATGTGTCCTATGCCTATCAAAACAAAAACCCCGCTAATGAGTAACCTGAGTCACCATCGCAGGGTAAATCCCTATCGGGTAAAAACTGTCGGGGCGCCCGGATTTGAACCGGGGACCTCACCGACCCGAACGGTGCGCGCTAGCCAAGCTGCGCTACGCC
>JAFGJA010000331.1 GCA_016929355.1 Anaerolineae bacterium
TCGATCACGATTGCCGATTACTGCCATGAACATGGTGCAACCGTGCGCGGCTACGATCCGGTAGCGATGGATGTGGCGCGGGGCATTATGCCCTATATGCACATGGTAAAAGATACCTACGATCTGGTGAAAGATGCCGATGCGTTGATCACCCTCACGCCCTGGAACGAATTCATGCAGTTGGATATGGAATGTATCCGCGATGCGATGCGCCAGCCGATCCTGATCGATGGTCGCAACCTGTACGATCCCACCGAAATGCGCGAACTTGGCTTCACCTATCGCGGCATTGGGCGCGGCTACGACGGCAACGATCTCTAGGAACCGTTCACCATCTCAGCCAACATCTAATACAGATTATGTACAACAGGGATGCTATCACACGGCATCCCTGTTAAACTTTGGGGAATAGATACAGGGCACACAGCAAAGGAGCGGTAATGGCCGGACAGGAAAATGTCACACGCAATGAAGCACGTTCGAGCAGTGTCAGCCGCCACGTATTCGATAATGGGCTGACGGTGCTGCTAAAAGAAGTTCACACCGCGCCCGTGATCAGTTGGTGGATGCTCTACCGGGTGGGGAGCCGCAATGAGCATACCGGGCAAACTGGCATCTCGCATTGGGTCGAACACATGATGTTTAAGGGGACTGATAAATTCCCGGCGGGTGTGCTGGATAAAGCTATTGACCGGATCGGCGGCTCCTGGAATGCCCAGACATCGTTCGATTACACCGCCTACTATGAAACGATGCCGGCCTCACAGATCGATCTGGTGCTGCAAGCCGAGGCAGATCGGATGGTCAATGCACATTTCAATGTAGACGATGTGGAATCCGAGCGCACAGTTATTATCTCCGAGCGGGAAGGATCAGAGAATGATCCGATCTACTGGCTGTTTGAAGAAACGAACGCTGCTGCCTTCCGGGTTCATCCCTATCATCATCAAATCATCGGGGATATGGCCGATCTGAAGTCGATGACGCGCGATGATCTCTACCGCCATTACCAAACATACTATGCCCCCAACAATGCCATTGCGGTAGCCGTTGGTGACTTTGAAACCCAAACGATGCTGGCGCGGATCAAGGAACTTTACGAAGATATTCCCTCTGGGCCAGCTATACCACCCGTCACCCGCGCCGAACCTCCCCAGCAAGGGGAACGGTTTGTGAAGGTGGAGCGATATGGCAATACGCACCATATCCATCTGCTTTACCGCGCACCAGAAGCCACCCATCCCGACTGGTTCAAGCTCAAGATGATAGATAGCATTCTCTCTGGCGCGAGCGCGCCGGGCAGTGGTGGCGGTGGCAATAAAACGTCCCGCCTCTACAAAGCATTAGTTGAAAAAGAACTGGCTTCGGGTGTCAACAGCAGTCTGTCCATCACTATCGATCCGCACACGTTTTCGTTAATCGCAACGGTGCGGGATGGCCGCACGCCTGAAGAAGTTCAGGCGGCGTTGGATGCAGAAATAGACCGGCTGCGGCAGGGCGAAATTGTTCAGGCGGAACTGGATAAAGCCAAGAAGCAAGCCAAAGCCCTGTTTGCTTATGGCACGGAAACCGTCACCGGGCAAGCCTATTGGCTGGCGTTCGCTGAAAATTTCGCCAGTTATGAGTGGTACGAAACCTATGTCGAGCAGTTAGAAGCGGTCACGCTGGATGATGTCCGCGAGGTCGCACAACGCTATTTCATTCCATCACAACGTACTGTGGGCTGGCTCATTCCCATTAAGGGGGAGAACTAATGGAGATTCGCACCGAGACATTACCCGGTCCGCAAGACATCGCCCGGCACGAACTGGCGAACGGCATCGTCGTCCTGGTCCGCGAAAATCTGCATGTGCGCTCAGTGGTCATCACGGGGGCATTGGATGCCGGGAGTATCTTCGAAACACCGGACACGCAAGGCGTAGCATCGTTTACCGCTTCGATGTTGCTACGGGGAACACACACCCGCAATTTTGACACCATTCACGAGATGCTAGAGGGCAGTGGGGCAAAACTGGCAATGAGTAGTGGGCGTCATACGGTGGGGTTTAGTGGTAAAAGCCTGCGTGAAGACTTGCCCATGCTGCTTGATTTGCTAGCTGATGGGCTGCGGAACCCGGCTTTTCCCGCCGACTATGTCGAAAAACTACGGGGGCAGCTCGTCACCAACTATAAGTTTCGTGAAGAGGATACACGCTACATTGCGGGGCGCACCTTCCGCGAATTGGCTTATCCCGCCGCACATCCCTACAGCCAACCGATTGATGGCACGCTCGCATCAATTGAAACGATCACGCGCGATCACATGATCGAATTTCACCGCCGCCAGTATGGGCCGGGGGGTATGTTTATCGTTGTGGTGGGCGCAGTCGATACCGCCGCAACCATCCAGATGATCGCGGAGCGCTTCGCAGATTGGCGAAATCCCGATCAGCAGCCGCAGCCCGAACTGCCGGAAATTCCGTCCATGATCGAAGTGCGGCAGCAGGTGGTCCCCATGCAGGACAAGAGCCAGTCGGATGTGGTGCTGGGTGTGCCGAGTCTATCGCGCTATGCTGACGATTGGATCGCGGCCAATATCGCTAACAGCATCCTGGGTGTGTTTGGCATGTACGGGCGTATCGGGGCGGAAGTGCGCGAAAAACGCGGCCTCGCCTATTATGCTTACAGCCGCATTGAGGGCGGTATTGGCCCCGGTCCCTGGCGCGTGATCGCCGGGGTGAATCCGGTTAACGTGCCCCAAACCGTTGCTGCAATCCGCGACGAAATCCGTCGTATCATCACTGAACCCGTTACGGCTGAGGAATTAGCCGATAACAAAGCGAACTTCATCGGGCGTTTACCCTTGCGCCTGGAGAGCAATGAAGGGGTTGCAGGATCGATTGTGGCGATGGAACGTTACCAGCTTGGCCTGGACTATTTGCAGCGCTACGCTGCTATGGTTAACGCGATCACGGTGGAGGATGTGTTAGCCGCCGCGCAGCGTTATCTAAATCCTGATGTCTACGCGCTGGCGGTGGCTGGTCCAGACATCCCCGCCGAGTAGAGATATAGGATCGGCTATGCTGCGTATCGGGGTAGACATGATCGAGATTGATCGCGTGCAACGGGCGATGGAACGGCACGGGGAACGGTTTTTCGCGCGCTTTTTCACCGCGTCCGAACGCGAACAGGCTAATAATATCCCGGCGCGATTAGCCGCCCGTTTTGCCGCCAAAGAAGCCACATCTAAAGCGCTGGGTACGGGGATCGGTGATGTGCGCTGGACGGATATTGAAGTCTGGTCGGATGAGCGGCGGCGGCCTCATTTGCGCCTGCACAATACCGCCGCCGAACTCGCCGCCGATCTGAAGCTCAATGAATGGCAGGTCAGTCTCAGTCACACCGACACCCACGCGATTGCGTTTGTCGTGGCGATGTATAGACCAGAAGCGGCTGATTGATTTTTGGTGGATTCCCCCATCCACGCTATACTCGCCCGCACAATTACATAGACTCTTTTCCAGGTGATCGCATACTCGGACGTAGCGATCATAAGTGGGGAAGCCGGTTCAAGTCCGGCGCTGTCCCGCAACTGTAGTGCAGGCGGATAAGAAATCATCCGTCAGCAAAGCCAGATTACCCACCTGGAGCATAGTGTCGAGAGCATCTCTCGTGGATTGGAGGTGGGCGGCGAAAAGAAGTGGTTGTCTTGTGAACCAGCGCCTTTCCTCATCAGGAATGGCGTTTTTTTGTTTTTAGGCTGCACCATAAAATTCATTACCCCATCCCCACAACCCCTTCCCCAAGGGAAGGGGAGCAAAAACATGCAACACGGGGTAATTATTTTCGGGGCTGGCCTTACACGCTGTTTTTCACAAATTAAGGAGTAATTACCACATGTTGAAGCATGTTTTTTCGTTGATTTTCGCTGTAATGATCGTGTGTGTTGTGGCCGCGCCTGTTGTGGCGCAGGAAAATGATCCTGTCATCAGTGCGGCGGACTATCTGGCAACAATGCAAGTTGAGGATGGTGGTTTCAGTACCGGGTGGACGCCCGAAAGTGATCTCAGCACAACCGCTGATGCCGTTGTTGCGCTGGTTGCGGCAGAGCAGTCCGGTGATGTACTGGATGCGGCGTTGGCCTATCTTGCCGCGCAGGTGGGCGCAGGTAATGCCGCCAGCGCCGGACAGATCGCTAAAGTGATCACCGCCGTGATCGCGCTGGAAAATGATCCCGCCGATTTCGGCGAGCATAATCTGATCGATGACTTGTTGGCGCTGCAAAGCGAAGAAGGCATTTTTGGTATGGGGGTATTTGATCACTGTCTGGCAATGATTGCGCTGCAAAATGCGGCGGTTGATCTGCCGGAAGGCACAGTTGAAGCATTGATTGCAGGGCAAACCGAGGCAGGCGGTTGGGGTTTCATGGCCGGTGAAGCGCCGGACACCAACACTACCGGTTTGTGTTTGCAAGCGCTCGCGCTCACGGGTGAAGCCGATGCAGTGGCGGCGAGCTTGGACTATCTGGCTGCAATCCAAAACGAGGATGGCGGTTGGCCGTATCAGAGTCCAAGCGATTACGGCACGGACAGCGACACCAATTCCACCGCGCTGATCGTGCAGTCCTTGATCGCTACCGGCGAAAATCTTGATGATTGGCATAATCCCGCCGATTGGCTGCTCTCCATGCAGAACGAAAGCGGCGCATTCGGGTATCAAGCCGCAATGCCGGATGACAATCTGGTCGCTACCGTTGCGGTGATCCCCGCGCTGGCCGGTCTGCCGCTCAATAGTTGGGCGCTCATGGCCGAATAAGCCGCACATTTCACAGTCACATTTCATTGTGTTTATCGCTACCTGTTGAGGGTAGATGATTTGGGGCGGGTGTTTTCACATCCGCCTTTTTTTGTGCGACGTGGATCGTTACATTCGCAACTGCCGACTGACACTTGTTGCCTACCCACGAGATCATTAGAATCAGGATACATATTTTTTTGTGGAAGGATAAAAAACGTGATTCGTGAAAGAGTAATTTTGATTACAGGGGCAAACGGCGAAGTCGGACATGGCTTAATTGAGGCGCTCTCCGCGATGCCCGATCAACTCCCCATCGTGGCCTTAGACATTAAGCGGTTAGAACGTCCCCTGCGCCATCTGGTCAAGCGTACCATTATCGGGGATATTCTGAACACGGAATTGCTGGAATCGCTTGATACCGAATTCGAGATCGACACGATTTACCATCTGGCGGCGCTGCTTTCGACCAGCTCGGAATTCAATCCTGAAGGTGCGCACCGGGTCAATGTGCAGGGTACGATTAACCTGCTCAAGCTGACGGTTGATCAGGGAGTGATGCGCGGCGCGCCGGTAAAATTCATGTATGCCAGTTCTATCGCATCCTATGGCGTACCGGACCTCGAAACCAAAGAGGCGGCGGGCAGCGTGACCGAAGATCAATACCTCAATCCGGTAACGATGTACGGTTGCAATAAATTGTATTGCGAGCACCTGGGCCGCTACTATGCTGAACGTTATCGGCAGTTAGCCGCCAGCAAAGCCATTGGTGTTGATTTTCGCTGTGTGCGCTTCCCCGGTTTGATCAGCGCCATGACCGTCCCCACCGGCGGCACAAGCGATTACGCCCCGGAAATGTTGCACGCTGCCGCGCAGGGCAAACCGTATGCCTCCTTTGTGCGCAAAGACACGACGATTCCGTTCATGGTCATGCCGGATGCGATCAAAGCGCTGATCACGCTGGCTCAGGCTCCGCGCGAAAAGTTATCACGTTATGTGTATAATGTGACCAGTTTTAGCCGTTCCGCCGAAGAATTTGCGAAGATGGTTCAATCCTCGTTCCCCGGCGCGCAGATCACATTTGATCCATCAGACGCACGCCAGAGCATTGTCGATAGCTGGCCCGCCGGGTTAGATGACAGCGCCGCCCGTCAGGATTGGGCGTGGTCGCCGGATTATGATGCGGATCGCGCTTTCCATGATTATCTGGCCCCGACGATTGTTGAGCGGTATCGAGAAACAGGTGAACATTAAGGATATTGATAAAATTTGTCAAGAAAATGGTAAAGCACCACGAGACTGCTCAAACATAAAATATAGCTTTGAATTCAGGAGGAGAAAAACGGTTTCGGCTCAACCGTTACAAAAATGGGCTATTTATAAAGATAGAATAATCTTACAATTACCGTATAACACGGTTAGTAAATGGTTTCATTCCGTGAAGATTGTATGAATCTTGATAAAAAATTGTATAGGAGGGTTGTCAAGCTTCAGGACTTGCTGTAGAATGTCATTACATCATTCGAAAAGTTATCATCTCTAAGGAGACTACCAAAATGTTGTACATGCCTCGTGAAGAAGGTCAAGGTCTGGTTGAATACGCGCTTATTCTCGTGCTGGTCGCAGTGGTCGTGATTATCGTCCTCGTTCTGCTTGGCCCGGCCATCGGTAACATCTTCTCGAATATCGTTTCGGCTCTGTAGTTCACACTTTTCGAACTCACGAAGGCCCGGCTCCGCGCTGGGCCTTTCTTTTTTCCGGCACTAGCGTTTAATCCTCAAAGTCATCTTCACCACCCGCCATAAAGAGATCATCCAGCAAATCATCCACATCATCCGGCGTGATGATGGCTGCGTCTTCCTCTGGTAAATCGATCTCAATATCTGGCACTTCGAGATCATAAGCGGGCACGACCACCGTGTAGCCCTCATCTTCCGCCCAGAGGCGCAAATCTTCAATCATGGCGACCAACTCTTGACTGTTTGCCGGACGCGGGCCGCGCAGAATTACCTCTTTGTGAGCTTCGGTCCCATCACCCCAAAAGACCGCTACATGACCGTCTTTATCAAGCGCAACATAGGCCGGTTCATTCATCAGATTACCACTCCTATTCTTCCGCCGGAATCAACATGCGTGTAAAAATATCATACCGCCACAAGACCCGGACTGTCACGCCCCAAACGATCACTGCCGCAACAACCACGCCTAGATCGCGCCACGCCATCGTATTCAGTTCGAAGAAATCGCGCGCACCGGGGAACGGGAAGATCAAGATATAGAGCACCAACATTGCCAGCGATAAACCAATGCGCCGCCGGTCAAAATGCAAGCGTTGGCCGCTTTCCCACTCATCAACCGAATGTTCAGCGAAGATGATCAGCAGCAAACCGCACAACATGGCCGCTGTAGTTAATACTGTGCGTTGCAAAGCGAGATCATCATTTTCGTACATGACATACACCGCCAGCAGCACCACCGTGATACTGAAGCCCGCCGGTAACACAAATTCCCCCACCGAACGCAGCAACCCTTTTTGCGGCTGGCCGGATCGCGCCCAGATAGTCAGGAACACGGCAGGAATCCCGACGGGCAGCGTGGTCAACAGTGAATTATGTTTAGGCGTAAACGGGAATTCGGTCCCGATGAATCCGGCGATGATGATCAGCAGCGCGGCGTAGAGGCTGCGCGTCAGGAATAAGCGCATATTGTCCTGCATTCCGTTCAGGATGCGCTGCCCCTCTTTGATCGCTTCGGGCAGCACGCTAAATTGATCGTTCAGCAGCACCATATCGGCTACCGCGCGCGTTGCCTGACTGCCGCTCTCCATCGAAATACCCATATTCGCCTGTTTGAGCGAGAGCACATCATTCACGCCATCGCCCATCATAGCGACATAATGCCCCTGCGCACGCAAAACTCGCACAATTGTTTGCTTCTGCTCCGGCGTGATGCGCCCAAACACAGTCGTGCGATCCACCGTTTCGGCAAACTGCGCCTCGGACATTTCCGCCAGTTGGATGCCGGAAATTACGTCAATATCCTTGCTGACGCCAGCGAGTTGGGCCAATGCCGCGACGGTTTGTGGATTATCACCAGAGATGATTTTGATCGTCACGCCCGCTTGCTTGAACTGTTCCAGCACATCTTTCGCATCAGGGCGCAGTTGATCGGTAAAGGTCAGCCAGCCAAGCGGGGTCAAATCGCCCGGCAAATGGGGATTGTTATCTTCTGGCAGGGGGGCGAGTTGATCGGGATGATGCGCCAACAGCAGCACGCGCAAACCGAGATCGGCCCAGACTTCGATATTATTTTCGAGCGCAGAACCGCCTTTCACATGCGGCAGTAAAATTTCTGGCGCGCCAAGAATATAACTCCCCTGCAATGAGCCGTCACTGCTCCCTGCAAACGCCGCCCCGCTCCATTTATATTTGGATGAAAACGGAATCTGTACAGTTGGTGTCTGCGCCTCGCCGGGGCAGGCATCGGCAATTGCTTCGGCGGTGCGATTCACACGCCCGGTACTCGCTACGAAATTGCCTACCATTTGCTTGAGTTCGGCTTCTTCTATTGTAAGCGGCACA
>JAFGJA010000332.1 GCA_016929355.1 Anaerolineae bacterium
CTTCCAGTTCCGGCATTTTTCGCTCACTTTTTTCTTTTCTTCTCGTGAGCTTTCATTTTACCATCACAAGTGCGGCTGTAGTACTAATACCAAAAATCGAGCAGAATGCCGTGTGGTCTGCGGGTGAAGTTGGTTGCATGGTTTGTTTATGGTTTGTCAATAATGTTTGAAAAGGATTAATTTAATAGCAAAAAGAATTTATTTTTTCTTACTAAACAGGCGGCTTGCTTGACATAAAATGCAGGAATCATTATAATTTTAACAGTAGTAACCGCAGATTTATGGGGTTAATTGCCATAAAATTAGTGATTGGGCTGTTTTTCCTTCCAAAGTTTGGGGTTGGTGGTTGTGTCAGATTCGCAGTATGTTCATCCGCGTGTGTTGAAGTTTAATATTGGTTTCTTGTTGGTTCAGGGCGCAGGCCATCAACGTGACATGGAGCTGGATTTGCCGCGTCTGCGTCTGGATGATGATGTTGAATTGGATTTTTTGACTGGCACATTGCGGTTGAGTCGGAATTCTCGTGGGGTCCTGGCGCAAGGCAAGCTTAAAACGCAGATTGTGGGTGAATGCGTGCGCTGCCTGGAGCCGATCACAACGCCTGTTGAACTTGAACTCGAAGAGCTTTTTTCCTATCCACCCTCCCCTGAAACACCGTATTCTGTCGATGATACGGGCATTTTAGATCTCGCTCCTCTGCTGCGTGAGGAGGCGATCTTGGCCGTACCTATGGGGGCTTTGTGCCGCCCAGATTGCGCCGGACTGTGTTTAGAGTGTGGTCAGAATTTGAATGAAGCAACGTGTGATTGCA
This sequence comes from Anaerolineae bacterium, assembly GCA_016929355.1. Taxonomy (GTDB): domain Bacteria; phylum Chloroflexota; class Anaerolineae; order Aggregatilineales; family Aggregatilineaceae; genus JAFGJA01. Next base: position 812 of record JAFGJA010000332.1, read on the forward strand.
AGGCGGACGATATCGATCCCCGCTTGGCAATTTTGCGTCAACTTCGTGAATAGGCATCCGCGCCTATTTTTTCACCAAGGGGGCTTTTACCTTGAACGAGTACGGAGATTCCAACCGGCAAGAAAAAGCTGATCATGATGATGTAATGGCTGCTTTACTCGAAAAAGCAGACAGCCAGGGTTTTTTAACGAACGACGATATTTTAGAGGTCTTACCTGACGCTGACGAAGCAACCGAGCAATTAGAAGATGTGTTTATGTGGTTGAATGCGGCTGGGGTTGAGATATTTGGGGATAAGCCCAATGATTTTGATGCGGCCAAAGTTGACGATGATGAGTACGACGAGGACGATGACGAGGATGATACGTTTGATTTGAGTGGGGTTTCCTCAGATGATACAGTGGGACTGTATCTGAAAGAGATGGCGCGCGTGCCTTTGCTCACCACTGAGGAAGAAGTTGATTTAGCCAAACGACTCGAAGCAGGCAACGCGGCCAGCGCCGAACTGGCGCGGTTGGGGAATGATATTGCGGATGATGTCCGTTTCAGTTTGATGCAGACGATTGAAGATGGTAAAGCGGCCCGCGATCACCTGATCAAAGCCAATACCCGCTTGGTGGTCAGTATTGCGAAGAAATATATGGGGCGGGGCGTGCATTTTCTGGATTTGATCCAGGAAGGCAACCTGGGGCTGATGAAAGCCGTCGAAAAATTTGATTATACGCGCGGCTACCGTTTCAGCACGTATGCAACATGGTGGATTCGCCAGACGATTACGCGCGCGATTGCCGATCAGGGCCGCACCATTCGCGTGCCGGTGCATATGTCAGACCGGATTCGCCGCCTGTATAAAACGGCCCGCCAATTAGAGCAGGAAAATGGCCGTAAACCCACGCCAGAAGAAATCGCGGAACGGATGGACCTGGAACCGCGTAAGGTGCAGTGGATGCTCAAAGTCAGTTGGCGTCCGATGAGTCTGGAACGGCCTGTTGGTGAAGAAGAAGATAGCGAACTCGGCAGCTTTATCGAAGATCTGACGACTCCTACGCCGACCCAAAGCGCCTATCAGAATTTGCTCCGTGAAAAGGTCGAAGAAGTGTTAGGCACACTCACCGCCCGCGAAGCGCGGATTTTACGCTTGCGGTTTGGTTTGCAGAATGGGCGCAGTTATACGCTGGAAGAAGTGGGTCAGAAATTTGGCTTGACGCGCGAACGTATCCGTCAGATCGAAGGCAAAGCGCTGCGGCGGTTGCGGCATCCGCGCCGGTCTCGCCAGTTGCGCGATTTTACCTGATCGCGGATTCCATAGGAGAACCGTAGAGTAAACGCCACCAACCAGTGGCGTTTTTCGTTAAGGAACAGTAGACTATTTATGTTGACAGGCGGGGTTGAACTCCGTATACTCCGAACATCCAAAATTATCTTCTCCTGCGCAAGGAGGCAAGGTGATGCAAAGTAGCAGCAATTTTCGTTTGATTGTGCGTCGAGGTCCACAACCCAATCAAATATATGATCTGAACAAAGGTATTATCACGCTTGGACGCGACATCACAAATGATATTGTGATCAACGATCCCGAAGTGAGTCGCCATCACTGCCGGTTAACACAAGGTGGTGGTGGATTTACCATTGAGGATTTAGGCTCAACCAATGGCACATTTTTGAATGGTCAACGGCTGACGGGTGCGCGTCCGCTTTCGCACGGCGATATGTTGGGCTTGGGCGAAACGGTCACGCTGGCGTATGAATCGGCCAGCGCTGCCGATGCAATCGGGGCCGCAGCCGCCGCAACTATGCCGGGTGGTCCTGTGCCGAGCGCTCCCGCGCAACCGTCGCCCTACCAGCAGCCGGGCGGGTATGCTCAACAGACGGCAGCCCCCGATCAATACGGGATGCAAGGTCAGCAGCCGTATGGTGGGCCACAGCAACCACTGGCCTATGATTACGAGTATGATGATGAACCCTATGAAGGCGGCGGAGCCAGCCGGTGGGTGATCCTGGGCTGCGGGTGCTTTTTGGTGTTGTGTATCGTCACATCGGTGATCGGTGGCATTATCGTTGACGCCAAATGCTGGTGGGATGATATTCCCGTCTTGGATTTGAATGTCAAAGAAGATGCTACGTGCCGCTAGTTTTTTGGGTTGGGACTTTTGCTGACAGTAGATGACGCCCTGACGCGGATTTTAAACTGTATCGCGGTGCTTGCTGTTGAGCCTGTGCCAACGATTGAAGCATTGGGTCGCATCCTGGCTGAGGATGTTGTCGCTGCTACCAATATCCCGCCATTTGCTAATTCAAGCATGGATGGCTATGCAGTCCGCGCGGCGGATGTCGTGAGGGCTGCTTCTGATTCTCCGGTCAAGTTACGTGTGGTCGGGACAGCGTTGGCGGGTAAAGTAGCAGATACGGTGGTGGGGCAGGCGGAGGCGATGCGCATTATGACTGGCGCACCATTGCCGCCCGGTGCTGATGCCGTGATCCCCGTTGAAGATACCAGCAATCAATGGTTTACAGATGGTAGTTTGGCGCAACCGGATCAGGTGACGGTTTATTGCAGCGTCCAACCCGGCGATTATGTGCGTCCGGCTGGCGAAGACATGCGCGCGGGGCAATTAGTGCTGCGCGCTGGTACAACCCTGCGTCCGCAGGATATAGGCGTGCTGGTTTCGCTAGGTCAGACTCCCATCATGGTGTATCGCCAGCCTCGCGTGGCGATCATCTCGACGGGCGATGAATTGGTTGACATTGCCGATCCGCTTGGCCCCGGCCAGATTCGCAACAGCAACAGCTATGTATTGGCGAGTTTGGTGTCCTCACTCGGCGCGATTCCGATTCAGTTGCCGGTTGCGCGTGATACGCTGGCTGATGTGCGGCGCTGCTTTCAGACTGCGCTGGACCATGATCCCGATCTGATCGTGAGTTCGGCGGGGGTGTCGGTGGGCACACATGACATGGTACGTGCCGTGATCGAGGAAATGGGCGTATTGGCGATATGGCGCATCAATTTACGCCCTGGCAAACCGCTTGTGTTTGGCCGTGTGGGTGATGTGCCGTTTTTTGGTCTGCCCGGTAATCCCGTTTCCGCAATGGTCACGTTTGATATTTTTGTGCGGCCCGCCCTGCGCAAACAGATGGGGGGTGATCCGTACAATGTGCCAACTATCACGGCGGTGTTGGGCGAAGATATGCGCTCTGATAGGCGGCGCACCTACGCACGAGTGACATTAACCCGGCGGGATGATGCGGCGGGGGTGGATCAGAATGGTGAACAGCGCAATGCATCCCATCGTGAATACTACCAGGAATGGATCGCCCACCCAACCGGCACGCAGAGTTCAGGTGCGCTGCTCTCGATGGTGCTGGCGGATGGGCTGTTGATTATTCCCGAAGGCGTGACAATGGCGCACGCTGGCGAGCGTTTTACGGTGCGCCTGCTGCGGGATATATGGATGCTATAGTCCTGACCTGCTGCGCTACATTTTCAACACACGCGCAAACTCCTTCTTGTACTGATCTAGCGCCGCGAGCATTTCATCGACTCGCGTGAATTTCAGCCGGGGGCGTCCGGTAGTTTTGCCGTTTTCAATTTCCAGGCGATCAAGAATCTGCCAATCAGCATACGTCACATAGCGGATACCGCGTGTGTTAAGCAGGTCTTCGACGGCGTGGCGCGATGGGGTGGGTGGGTTAAGAAAGACGCCGCGCACTGTATCTTCTAACACTTGCTGCACGGTTTCATGCGCATCCGGTTTGTTCGTGCCAATGATCCCACTGGGTCCGCGTTTGATCCAACCTGTTACATATTCACCCACAACCTGCTGCCGGTATTTGTCGATAATGCGACCTTGCTCGTTGGGGATTACGCCTTGCCAATCATCAAACGGCACATCTGGCAAGGGGACGCCATGATAGCCGATGGAGCGGAAAACTAACCCTACCGGAATTGTTTCGTATTCGCCTGTCGCGCGGGGCCGCAGTCCCCGATTGTCGTCTTCGTAGAGTGCGTTTTTGACCAGTTTGATCGCTTCAACGTGATCTTCCCCGGTGATCTCGACGGGTGAAACCAGGAACCGAATCACGATTCCCTTAGATTTTTTCTCAACGTCATTTTGCGCATACTGTTTGAGCAGTTGGTAGTTGCGTTCCGCCGTGCGATCATCTGATTTGAGCAGGTAGCGGCGGCTCAGTGGGTCGAGTTCGACTTCTTCAGGATCGAGCCTGACGTAGGCATCTTCTAGCTCGGCCAGTTCTTTCAGTTCGGGACTGGTAAATTTGGCCTGGACCGGGCCGCGCCGCCCCAGAATATAGATGGTTTTGATATGGCTCTGGCTCAGGGCTTCTAAAGCATGTTGGGCAATATCCGTTGTACGGAGTTCTGCTTGAGTCCGGGCCAAAATGCGGACCACATCCATTGCCACGTTACCGTTACCGATCACAGCCGCACTCTCTTGTGACAGGTCGAATTCAAGATCACGGTAATCGGGATGGCCGTTGTACCACCCAACAAATTCAGTGGCCGCATGGCTTCCTGGCAAATCTTCGCCCCGAATACCCATCTGGCGATCTGTTTGCGCGCCTACCGCATAGATGATGATGTGATAATGCTGGATGAGATCATCATGGGTGATGTCTTCACCCATCGTCACATTGCCATAAAAGCGAAAGCTGGGATGCGCTGCGATGCGATCATAAACGCGGGTGACTGATTTGATCTTGGGATGATCTGGGGCAACTCCGCCGCGCACCAATCCAAACGGAGTCGGCAGGCGCTCAAACATATCAATTTCAGCCGCGATTTCAGGGTGTTTTTGCAGATATTCGGCTGCGTAAAAAGCGGATGGTCCCGAACCAATAATTGCGACTCGCAATGGATTGGGCAAAGGCATATAAACATTTCCTCCGATGTATAGTGCTAACCACTGTTGATTTTAGCAACTTGCGTTGTGCGTGACCGTTGAAGTTAGGTAAAAATAACTACACGGTGAACCGGTTAAATACGCTAAACTCTGCGTTTTAGAGAGGTGGAGGCATTGAAGACGATCAACAACCATCAAGATAATAATCACCATACCATTGTTGTGAAATTAGGAACCAGTACGCTGACGGGCGGTACACCTAATTTGTCGCGCCCTCAGATGGTCGAGATCATCCGGCAGGTGGTCGCGTTACGGGAGCTAGGGTATCGCGTTGTGATCGTGTCCTCCGGCGCAATTGCTGCTGGTCGGGAAGCGTTGGATCAGCCGAATCTGAACAACAATTTACCGGGTAAGCAGATGTTGAGCGCAGTCGGGCAGGGGTATTTGATGCAGGTCTACAGCATGTTATTCAGCCTGTATGATACGCATATCGGGCAAGTGCTGTTGACTCATGCAGACTTATCGCACCGGACGCGCTATCTCAATGCGCGTGATACATTAAACACGCTGCTCGACTATGGTATTGTACCTATCGTCAACGAAAATGACACGGTAGCAGTCGATGAAATTAAAGTTGGCGATAACGATAATCTCTCGGCGCAGATCGCGGTTTTGTTGAATGCGGCCCAACTGATCATCCTGACCGATCAGGCGGGCTTGTATGATCGTGATCCGCGCGTTGATCCCGGCGCGCAGTTGATCCACGAAGTGATTGCAATCGATGAAACGATTCTGGCGCTGGCTGGGGCGAGTAAGTCGGGTTTGGGGGTCGGGGGCATGGTGACGAAAATCCAGGCGGCGCAGCTTGCCACGCGGAGCGGGACGCGCGTGATCATTGCGGAGGGACGCACACCGAATGTTTTGCTGCGTGTGTTAGCTGGAGAAACGTTGGGTACGACGTTTTTGCCCGCCGTTGGCCATATTGAGAGTCGTAAGCGTTGGCTGTTGGCGGAACGCCCCACCGGACATTTGCAGATTGATCGCGGTGCGGCGCGGGTGCTGCGGCAGCAAGGCGCGAGTTTGCTGCCAGTCGGTGTTCAGCGTCTATATGACGATTTTGAACGTGGTGCGGTGGTGTTGGCGCTGGACGAAAATGAACAACCCATTGCGCAAGGTTTGGTCAACTATACAAGCGCTGAACTCGATCAATTGCGCGGTCATCACTCGCGCGAGATCACGGATATTTTGGGCTATACCTATGGCAACGAGGCGATTCACCGGGATAATATGGTTTTGATGTGAGCTGTTTAAGAACGGGAGACACACATTATGGTTGCTCAGATAGACACGGTAGATATGCAAGCATTGGGCCAGCGCGCCAAAACTGCATCGTCGGCGCTGCGGCAGTTTGATACCGCCGCCAAAAATGATGCGTTGCGCGCGATTGCTGATGCGATAGACGCTAACAGCGCGGCAATTTTGGCGGCAAATGCGGCGGATATGGAGGATGGACGCGCGGCGGGTTTAACCTCGGCACTGCTGGATCGCTTGAATCTGGCGAAACGGTTGGCGGGGGTGACTGCCGATGTGCGGCGCGTGGCTGAATTGCCTGATCCGGTGGGTATAGAATTTGAGCAGCAAACATTGCCAAATGGCCTGCAAATTCGTAAACGGCGTGTGCCGGTGGGTGTTTTGGGTGTGATCTACGAATCGCGGCCTAATGTGACGGTGGATGTGGCAGCGTTGGCGCTCAAAACCAGTAATGCGGTAATTTTGCGCGGCGGATCGGAAACCTTGCGCAGCAATATCGCGTTAGTAGACACGATCAAAGAGGCGTTAACCAGTGTGGGTTTTCCGGCGGATGCGGTGGTGTTGATCCGCGATCAGGACCGGCGTTATGTGGCGGAATTGCTCAAACTGAGCGACACCGTTGATATGATTATCCCGCGCGGCGGGAATCGACTGCATACCTTCTGCCGGGAAAACAGCACGATCCCGGTGATCACAGGCGGAATCGGCATCTGTCACCTGTATGTAGACGATACGGCGGATCTCGATGCTGCCGTGAACATCGTGCAAAACGCGAAGGTGCAGCGTCCTTCGGTGTGTAATGCGCTGGATACGTTGTTGGTGCAGGAGTCTATCGCGGATCAAGTTGTACCGCGCGTGATCGAACGTCTGGCGCAAGATGGCGTGCAGTTCCGGTTGGATGGGCGGGCTATGGCGCTGGCAAATGGCAGTGATAACGTGCAACCTGCGGGGGAGGGCGATTGGGATATTGAGTGGCTCGATCTGATTCTCGGTATTCGTGTCGTGCCCGATCTGAGTGCGGCGATCCAGCATATTCAGACACACGGCACGGCCCATTCGGACGGTATTCTGACCAGCGATCCCGCGTCAATGGAACGGTTTCTCAACGAGATCGATTCGGCGGCGGTGTATGTTAACGCTTCCACCCGTTTTACCGATGGCAGCCAACTCGGACTCGGCGCGGAGATTGCGATCAGTACACAAAAATTGCACGCGCGCGGCCCGATGGGATTGGCAGAATTGACCACGTACAAGTGGATCATTATCGGAGAAGGACATGTCCGGCCCTGATCATGCTGTTGGGTTAACCGCTGATCTGTTAAACTCTGGTTGACTCAACTATTTGATACTGTTGGCGAACTCGTTTCGCAGGCTTTTGTAGGGGCAACTTTGCAAAGTCGTCCAGGGAGGGTTTGCAAACCCTCCCCTACGAAAATCAGGTTCGCCAACAGCATCACTATTTTGAATTGAATGGTATTAGGTGATGCTGTGGCGATTCTTTGTTGTGATACCGTCACAGCTTATTATTGGAGGTCGTTATGCGGAAACACCTATGGCGTTACGGGTTGGCTCTGTTTTGTTTACTGGCTGCAATCTGGCTCTGGTTGCCTGATCCCGGCGCGGCCTTGAGTCAGGATGAGAGGGCCGAGGAACTGCCGGCGCTCATTGGTCATTTGTTAAATGAGCAGGGGCAGGCCATCGCCGAGGCCGAAGTCAAGGTGTTTTTCGATAGTGAAGAAGAACCTGTGGCCTTCGCTGCCAGCCGCGAGGATGGCTTATGGCAGGTCGAATTGCCGCGCTTGCCTGAAAATACGGTGAGTATTGAATTCCACCATACGCACTTTAGCGCCGACTCGATTGAACTGGAAGGCGAAGATGTTGCGATACTCAAACAGGGTGAATCGTTAAACCTGGGTGAGATCGAGGTGCAAAACCGCTATGCGCCAGGTTTCTGGGTAGCAGCATTCACCTTTTTGTTTGTGCTGCTGGTGATTGCGCTGGAAAAATTGCCTAACGCGACGGCGGCTTTGCTCGGTGTGGCGATTGTCTTTGTAACGACGTTTTTCGGCGGGAATCTGATTTCCGAAGACCTGCATATCTTCGACTTTGAGCGCGCGCTGACTTATATCAACTGGGAAGTGATTTTCCTGGTGATGGGCATGATGATTGTGGTGAGCGTAATCGAGAGTACGGGCGTGTTTCAGTGGTTGGCGTTCCAGGCGTACCGTTGGAGCCGGGGCCAGCCGCGTGTGCTGGTTGTCGTGTTGATTATCATTACGACAATGGCCTCGGCGCTGCTGGATAACGTCACGACGATGCTGCTGATGGTTCCGATCACGCTGGAAATTGCCATCGCGTTAGGTTTGCCACCGACTTCGCTGTTGATCCCTGAAATTCTGGCTTCGAACATTGGTGGTATCACGACCCTGATCGGTACGCCGACCAACATCTTGATCGGGGCGTATGCTGAAATCTCGTTCAATGACTTTCTGATTAATCAGACCATCGGCGTGATTATCGCGCTGGCGGTGATGACCGTTTACGTGTTATGGTTCTTCCGCGACACCTTCAACCAGGTTGAAAAGGGAATTTCTCCTACGCTTTATGCTAAACTGGAAGAAAATGCGCAGATTAAAAATCCAGTCGTCTTACGGAAGTCGTTATTTGTTTTCGCCGTGACGATTGTGGTATTTGCAATTGGTGAAGGGCTGCATATGGTCCCCGCCGTGACCGCGCTCCTGGCCGCCACCGCGATGCTGGTCTGGGTCGAAACTGATGTGCAGAAAATGCTGAGTCTGGTAGACTGGACGACGCTCGTCTTCTTTATGGCGCTGTTTATGCTGGTTGGTTCGATTCAAGAAGTGGGTTTGATCGCAACGGTTGCCGGGTTCATGGGCGATGTGGTGGGCACGAATCTCTACGCAGGCGTCTTTGTGATCGTGTTTGGCGTCGGGGCGTTGTCTTTTGCGATTGCCAATATCCCGCTCGCGGCATCGATGCTACCCGTTGTCGAATATTTGTCCGGCAACATCTCAGGCGCGGTTAGCAATAAGATTCTATACTATGGGCTGTCAATGGGGGCGGCGATGGGCGGCAATGGCTTCTTGATCGGTGGTGAAACCAACCTGATGACCGCAGGGATTGCTGAACGGGCGGGGTATCCGCTTTCGTTTGGCCGTTTTGCCAAAGTGAGTATCCCTGTCACACTGCTAACGCTGCTGGTTGGGAGTTTGTGGCTGTTGTTCCGGTTTGAAATCCTGGGAGGGTGAGAAACGTTATGGAAGCGACAGAAACTACTATTTTGTGTGCGACACGCGGCGGTGAAGCAAGTATTCGCACGCAGCAACGTGCGATTGAGCTTGCCAAAGAACGTAACGCCAGGTTGGTTTTCATTTTCGTATTTGATGCACGTTTCTTGGAGCAGTACACGGCTCCGCGTGTGCCCGCAATGGAAGATGAGATTCAGAAAATGGGTGAGTTTTTGCTGCTGATGGCGAAGGAGCGCGCCGAAAAAGCTGGGGTGGAGGCGGATTACACGGTGCGGATGGGCAAGTTCCGTTCCAGCTTGATCGAGGCGGCGAATGAACTTGAGGCATCACTGGTTGTTTTGGGGCGACCAGCCGACAACAATTTTACCACGCTTGACTATCTCGAAAACCGGCTGAGTTCATCGATCACCGAAGAAACCGGCGCAGAGGTGATGGTCGTTTAGCGCTGACATAACACTCATTGTAAAAATCGTAAAAATCCTCCCTGATAACGGTTCAGGGAGGATTGTCTTTTTGCTAATCCTTGCTAATCTTCGCTAAAAGGAGCTGCGTTTTGCGTAGCGTTCTTCTTGCCACGGATCACCTTCGTTATGATACCCTGCTTGCTCCCAAAAACCGGGGCGATCTTCCGAGATAAATTCCAGCTTTTCGAGCCATTTGGCGCTTTTCCAGAAATATTTGGGGGGGACAAAGGTCCGTAGTGGATACCCGTGTTCGGGTGTCAAAAACGTGCCATTGTATTTATAAGCGAGCAAGACATTATCCTCAAGCATCAATTCGAGCGGAGTGTTGGTAGTATAACCGCCTGCCGCGTGCGCCATCACAAACCGCGCCGTGGGTTTGAGGCCGAATAGTTCCACAAAATCACGAAAGAGTACGCCTTCCCACACCATGTCAAATTGACTCCAGCCCGTGACGCAGTGAATATCAGTGGTGACTTCAATAGTGGGCAGTTGTTGGAATTCTGCCCATGTCCAGGATTTCTCCTGCTCTACCTCCCCCGAAACTGATAAAGTCCAGGTGTCCATATCATATTGAGGGACGGAGCCGTAATGGAGTACGGGGAATTTTTGCGTTAAGGCCTGGCCGGGTGGCAACCGGCCCGCGTCTTTCATCTTGACTTCTTCTTCGCGGCGATTCAGCATTCGTTTTAGCACGATTATCCATCCATCTGATTATTTTGATTATCAATCATATCAAAATGGGCTGATGCAGCCAAAATGTGCGCAATGGGGATAATGTGGGTTATGCGGTGGGTGGTGGGGCGCTCGAACGGCGGATAATCAATTTGGTCGGCAGGATGATTTCTTGCGCTTCGTCCGGCGCTTTGTCATTGAGGCGATCTAATAACAAGGCCGTTGCCTGTCGCCCCATGTCGTAAGCTTGCTGCTCAATTACCGTCAAAAATGGATCGAGTAGGGTTGCGTCGGGGAGATCGTCAAAACAAATTAATGATATATCTTCTGGTACGCGCAGACTGATTTCTCTGAGCGCACGCATGGCTCCAATGGCGATGAAGTTATTCGTAGCAAAAATGGCGGTCGGGCGGGGTGTTTCAGCTAAAGCCATTTGCGCCGCTTCATAGCCGCCCTTGACCGTGAATGACGTAAAATAGGTTCGTCTGGTTGCTTCCTCAGCTAATCCAGCATCTTGCATGGCCCATTGATACCCTTTGCCCCGATCTAAAGACGAGGTGATGTCCTCCGAACCGCACAAGGCCGCAATCCGCGTGTGGCCTAGATCAAGCAAATGCTGAATACCCTCATAGGTGGCCTGTTTCGAATCGGAACGCACGACATCGGCCTCAGTGCCAGGCACGGTGCGATCTAACAGGACAAAGGGCACAGCATGGTTATTCAGGAACGTGACAATCTCCAGCGCGCCACCTGTGGGGACTAATAACAACCCATCCACCTGCTTTTGCAGCAAGACATTGACATATTGGGTTTCTTCTTCGGGCGATTCGTCGGTGTTGCAGAAGATGACGCTAAACCCTTCAGCGCTGGCTTGATCTTCAACACCGCGCGCGATGGTGGTAAAGAAGGGGTTGGTGATGTCGGTCACGATCAGCGCGATGGTCCGCGTTTGTTTGAAACGCAAACTGCGCGCCAGGGCATTGGGGATATAGCCTAATTCTTTGATCGCGGCTTCGACGCGCGCGCGTGTCTCATCGCTGATGTACCCGGAATCATTGATAACCCGCGAGACGGTCATTTTCGATACGCCTGCACGTTTTGCTACATCAGCGATAGTAATCATAAGTACTCTCAAAGTGACAATACGCAAATGTGTTATCGTTAACACAGCTTAAAATTATCATAAACGATCAGCCTTGTCAAGCAGATGCTCGTGTTTCGGGCTATAATGGGGCCAAAGAAATTAAGATAGTTATTGAGGAGCGTTTTATGTTTAAATTAAGTATCGATGGGCGAATAGTCGATGCCTCACCGGGAGCGAACGTGCTTGATGTCGCCCTGGCAAACGGTATTGAGATTCCTCATCTGTGCTACCATCCCGAACTCAGTGTGTCGGGTGGGTGTCGGCTGTGTCTGGTCGAAGTAGAAGGTCGGCCCGAACCTACAACGGCGTGCGGTTTGGCGTGCGCGGAGGGCATGGAAATTCGCACGCAGAGCGAACAGTTGACCGCTATGCGCCGCGCGATCATCGATTTGTTTGTCTCCGATCACCCGCTTGATTGTGTGACGTGCGATAAGGCTGGCTCTTGTTTGCTGCAAAAATATGCTTATGAATACGGCGTGACAGAAACCAGCCACGAGAAAATAATTGCGAGGACTTTATACCAGGACGATAATCCATTTTTTATCCGCGATCACCAGTATTGTATTCTTTGCGGGCGCTGCACGCGCGTTTGTGAGGAGATTGTGGGGGCAAGCGCCATCGAGATTGTGGGGCGTGGTTTTGAGAGCCATGTTGCTACCCCGTTTGATGGCCCGATGATTGACTCGTCGTGTGTGTTTTGCGGCAGTTGTGTGCAAGTGTGCCCGACGGCGGCACTGCTGCCCGTTTCACGGTTGGGCAAGGGACGCGAATGGGAAATGGATCGCGTCAAGTCGATTTGTGGGTACTGCGGTGTGGGCTGTGAGATCGAGTATGCGCGCAAGAATGGCGATATTGTTTATGCACAAGCCACGCCTGATGGCCCCGTGAACGGCGAATTTTTGTGTTCTAAAGGGCGGTATGGCTGGGATTTTGTGTCGCATCCTGATCGTTTGACACATCCTTTGATGCGTCGCGATGTGGCGTATGAATTGGGGTTGACCGATGACCCCTGGGAACTACCCACCGAATCGCCGTTAGCTGTTGAAAATCCCCAAATCGAAGACAGTTTTGTCCCGGTGGAGTGGGATACCGCGTATGATTTGATCGCGGAGCGACTCGCTCATACCGTGCAAAATTACGGTCCTGATGCGGTGATGGGGTTGTCGTCGGCGCGCTGCACCAATGAAGAAAATTACCTGTTCCAGAAATTTATGCGCGCGGGGATTGGCACGAACAACGTCGATCACTGCGCTCGTCTTTGACACAGCTCAACCGTTGCAGGCCTCGTGCAGGCCTTCGGCAGTGGGGCGATGACCAACTCGATCCACGAAATGCGTGACGCGGATTGTGTGTTCATCACGGGTTCAAATACGGCAGAGTCGCATCCGGTGATCAGTTATGAGGTGATTCGCGCCGCGCGCAGGGGGGCAAACGTTGTTATTGTTGATCCGCGCCGGATTCCCCTGGTCGAACATGCAACATTGTTCTTGCAAGTCAAACCGGGTACGGATATTTATGTTTTTCTGGCGATGATGCATACGATCATCCGTGAAGGGTGGGCGGATGCGACATTCATCGCTGAACGCACAGAAGGGTATGATGAATTTAGAGCCGTCGTTGAGGAATATACGCCAGAACGGGCCTCGTTGATGTCCGGCGTAGCGGTGGGTGACATTGAAGCGGCGGCGCGAATTTATGCGCTTGGTGAGCGCGCTAGTGGCACATCGATCTATGCGGATGCTGCGCCCGAAAACGGCGGGCGTGGTCACAGCACGATCCTTTACGCGATGGGCATCACGCAGCGCAGCAATGGGACCGATCTGGTGATGACACTGGCGAATCTGGCGATGCTCAATGGTCAGATTGGCAAACTATCGACGGGCGTGAATCCGTTGCGCGGGCAAGCCAATGTGCAGGGCGCGTGTGATTTGGGCTGTCTGGTAAACGTGTTCCCCGGTTATCAGGCAGTGACGGATGCCGAAAAGCGTGCTGCATTAGCGGCGGCGTGGAATGTCGAAACGCTGCCGGGTGAAGTTGGGCTAACGGTGGTGGAAGCGATGCACGCCGCGTCAGAGGGGAAAGTGCGCACGGTGTACGTGATGGGCGAGAACCCCATGATGACTGATCCGAACACGAACCATGTTGAAAAGTCACTGCGCGGCTTGGATTTGCTGGTCGTACAGGATATTTTCCCCAGTGAAACAGCACAATTGGCCCATGTGATTTTACCGGCGGCGGCTTCGCTAGAAAAAGACGGTTCGTTTACCAACACAGAACGCCGCGCGCAGTTGCTTAACCCGGTGGTACAAGCGCCCGGTGAAGCGATCCCCGATTGGCAGATTACGGGCGAGATTGCGGCGCGGTTTGATGCGAAAATGGGTATCGAGCGTGAATCGGGTTACTGGTACTACAACTCGTCCTCAGAAATTTTTGATGAGTTGGCAACGGTAACGCCGATTTACCGGGGCATGAGTTACGCGCGGTTGGCGGGTGAGGGGTTGCAATGGCCCTGCCCGGATGCGGAACATCCAGGCACGCAGTATTTACACGCCGGGAAATTCTCGCGGGGACGCGGAAAATTTAATCCTGTTCACGCGAATGATCCCGCCGAACAACCGGACGATGATTATCCCCTGATCCTGACAACGGGGCGCGTATTGTATCATTACCATTCGGGCACAATGACGCGCCGGAGTGGACCGTTGGATTGGCGCGATCCCGGTGGGTACATCGAGATTAATCCGGTGGATGCCGCGTCGGTTGATGTGCAGGATGATAGTGGGGTGGTAGTTGAGAGCCGGCGTGGTCGTGTTTTAGCCCGGACAAAAATCAGTGAACACGTCCCGCCGGGCACTGTGTTTCTGGCGTTTCACTGGCGCGAGTCGCCTGCCAATGTACTGACGCAGGATTTCAAGCTTGATCCGGTGGCGAAGATTCCAGAGTACAAAGTGTGTGCGGTACGTGTAGAGAAGGTATAGCCATAAGTTCAATACACACAGCATCGCGTTTACGGCAGAGGTGGAAGGGATTGAAAATCTTGAACGCCTCTGCCGTTTGGTTTGTGATGGACTTAACCCGGCTGGTTATGAAAACAATTCAAACGCGCATAACGTAGGGGCCGACCAACGTGTCGGCCCAGGGCGAAAACATGACGAACCGCAGGTTCGCGTTCGCCCCTACATGATCATATGGAATCTATTTGTTTTCTCCATTAGTTCTCATCAGGCGGGGGAACGGGTAGATCAGCAACGGCCACATCTTTGTATTGCTTCCCCACATCAATGAGCATCACCGGAATACCCTCACGGATCGGGTATTTGTAGCCCGAATCCGCGCAGACCAACCAGCAATCGTGAACGAGTTCCAACCGTCCCGGATCATCGCCCTTGTCAGTGTAATGAACGGCTTCCGGGCAGCGCAAAATATCGAGTAAATCTGAACTAATGGGACCCATAATTATCTCCAGACCGTGTTGATAATGATTGATTTCTGCTGCGGAGTATAGCCAGATCATGAATCAGCGTCAAGCGACTGCCTCGCAAAAATCCCTCTAGATATTTGCCAATCCGATTTTTTCTCGCTATCATTGGTAAGTATTGATAACGTTGTCATTTTGTCAATTGATTATGCAATGAGTTCTATTTCTTTTTGATATTTTTCTAAAAAATCATTGGGGAAATATGTCATGATCACTACTACTGAACGCTGTCGCGGCACAATCACCAGTTTCAATCGCTTTGGGGGTCTGGGCAAAATCATCATGATGGATGGGCGTGAAGTGCGCGTGCGCTACTCGTCTGTGCGTGGTGAAGGCGTCCGCTGCCTGGAAAAAGGAGCAGCGGTGTCGTTTTTGCTTGAAGAGACGCAGCGCGGTTTGTATGCGGTGTGTGTGCAGCCTGAGTAGGTAACGTAGTTTTCAAAATAAGTGAATATTTTTCCTCTGATAGCCACGATTCTGTTTTTCTTCTCGACTGGTTGTCTTGTCATGCGTTAAAATCTAACCACTATGTTTGAATTTGCACGAAGTTTAGGCGAACTTCGTTTGAATTGTTTGCGTTGAGTGAATGGGGCGTAGATGGCCCTACAGAGGAGTTTCTTTGATCATGAGTGATAGTAAGTTACGGATTCTTCCATTAGGCGGATTGGGGGAAGTTGGGAAGAATATGATGCTGTTTGAATACGACAACGAAGGGTTGATCGTTGATGCGGGCATCATGTTTCCCGAAAACGATATGTTGGGGATTGATTATATCATTCCTGATTTCCAATATGTGGTGGATCAGATGGCCGCAGGCTTGACGGTTCACGGCATTGTCATCACACATGGGCATGAAGATCACATCGGGGCGATTGGTCATGTCCTCGACTATATCACCGTGCCGGTCTATGCGACCCCGTTGACGGCGGGCTTGCTTGAGGTCAAACTGCGGCAGGCGAAACATGGCAATCACCCACTCCATATTGTCAATGCGGGCGATGTGATCGAATTGGGGCCGTTCCGGGTGGAAACCTTCCATGTTTGCCACAGTATTCCCGATGGTATTGGATTGGGCATCAATACGCCGGAGGGATTAGTCGTTCATTCCAGCGATTTCAAATTTGATCACACCCCGGTTGATGGCTGGCCGCCGGACTTCGCAAAGCTGGCTGAGTTTGCGCAGCGCGGTGTATTGGCGCTGTTGGCGGATAGTACTAACGCGGATCGGGAAGGGTGGACGCCATCAGAAACGGTGATTGATAAAGCCTTTGACGAGGTGTTCAGTCAGGCCCAGGGACGCATTATTGTAGCGACGTTTGCCTCGCTCATCTCGCGAATTCAGCAGGTGGCAACGGCGGCGCAGCGTTATGGGCGCAAAATGGCGATTGCCGGATACAGCATGTCAGAGTATATCAAGGTAGCGACCCGGCTCGGTTATCTGAAGCTGCCGCCGGATTTGATCGTGCCAGTGGAACAGGCGAATAAGATGGCTCCCGGTAAGGTTGTGATCATGGCGACGGGAACACAGGGTGAACCCTCTGCCGTACTGGGGCGGTTGGCCTGGGGTCGGCATCGCCAGCTTGAGATCATGGCCGGCGATACGGTGATTATGTCAGCGCATCCTATCCCCGGCAATGAGGAACTTGTTCACCGAACGGTGAATAAACTCATCCAACGGGGCGCACAGGTGATCTATGATCCCATTGCGCAGGTTCATGTCTCCGGCCATGCGCGCCGTGATGAGCTAAAATTGCTGATCAACCTGCTCCGGCCCAAGTTTTTTATTCCGGTGCATGGTGAATTGCGCCACTTAACCCAGCATAGTTTATTGGCGCAAGAACTGGGTATTCCCGCCGAGAATATCGCGGTAGTGGAAAATGGCACGGAGATTTTCCTGACTGCCGATAAATTGATCGTTGGCGAGCGTGTGCCGGGTGGGTACGTGTTTGTGGATGGTAAAGGTGTGGGTGATGTCGGGCCGATTGTGATGCATGACCGCGAAATCCTGGCGCGTGATGGTTTTTTGACTGTGTTGGTGTTGATTGATGCGGAAACCGGCGAATTGTGTGAAACCCCGGAAATTATCTCGCGCGGCTTTGTGTTCCTACGGGATGCCGCCGAAATTATCGAGATGGCGCAGGCGGTAGTGGCGAATGTGGTCGCCGAGCATAAGGCCGGTAATCTGACTACTGCGATTCAAGATGCGCTATCCAAAACGCTCTATAACGAGACGAAGCGCCGCCCGATGATTTTCGCTTTTGTGCGTGAGGTGTATGGTATTGCCGGGTAATTTACTAATTTGCCCTGAATCCGCCCCCTCTGCATAATAGAGGGGGTGGATCATGATAGGCCGTCTAAGTGGCCTATCCTAAGATAAGGAGCTAGTGTTCGCGTGATTAAACAACTCTCGATACTGATGCTGTCGGTGATTTTGGTGCTGACATTGGGCGCGTGCGCAGGCGGCGATTCGGGCGATACGAATGTTTCCAATAATACCAATAATCAAGCTGATAATGCGGGCGACGCCTCCGCCAATGCCGGCGTACAGACGGTGAATGCCTCTAATCCGAATACATCGGCTAATATGGCGGTGGCCCAGGCGACTGAAATTCCCCTGGCGGCAACGGTGAATGGGGACCCGATCACAATGGCGGAATTTGAGCGCGAGCGTGCGCGATGGTTGACGGGGTTGGATGTTGAACCGGCAACGGCGGCGGGGTTGGATGCGAATGTGTTGCAATTGATGATCGATCAGAAATTGATCGAACAAGCCGCTACCCGTGAGGGAATCGTGGTCACGGATGAGGAAATTGATGCTGAACTCGCGCTGCAAGCTGATCTGGCAGCGGCTAATGATATAACGCTTGAAGAAATTATCACGGCGCAGCTTTACACGATGGACGAATATCGGGCGGTGTTGCGTGGGACACTGCTGGCACAAAAACTCAGCGATGTAGTCGCCAATGTATCTCCCTATGCGGCCCAGGTTCATTCGCGTCACATTCTGGTCAAGGATGAAGCTACTGCGCGCGCTTTGATTCAACAGATTCAAGGTGGTGCAGATTTTGCTGCTTTGGCGGCGCAGTATTCGTTTGATGGATCAACGGCGCAAACCGGCGGCGATTTATCCTGGGTGAGCGAGGGCGATCTGTTGCAAAAAGAAGTCGAAGATGCGATCTTTGCCCTTGAACCCGGTCAGCTTGCGCCCGAACCCGTGCAGAGTAGTTTAGGGTATCATGTAATTCAGGTGTTGGAGCGTGTCGAAGATCGCCCGCTTTCGGCAGCAGCATTAGCTGAAAAACGGCAGCAGGTGTTCCTGGCATGGTTGGATAGCCAACGCCAAACCGCCGTTATCGAACGCTTTGTAGGGGTGAATAATTAACGTAGGTTTTCGACTGCGTTTAGCTGTATCCGACTTTATGGCAGAGGAGCTGATGCAAAATGGGCAGTGGTCCGAATTTAGTTTTTAACCTGGTAACGATTGTTTTTCTGGTCCTGACCGTAATCACAGGCGTGATCGTGTTGGGTGTGGTGATGGACTCGATGGACCCGCCGGTTTTTGCGCCAGCAACGGATGTTCCGCCGCCGACGCAGTTTGTTCCGGCTACGCTGACACCTTCGCCGGGGCCAACGGAACAGATGATGATGACGCAAGAAGCTGCATTTACGCCAACTCCAGAGAATTAAAGGCGGATTTGTTGAGTTGCGGAAGGAAAGGACATTATGCGCGCTTCGAACGTGTTTTATAATGTGATGACGATCATTTTCCTGGTTCTGACGGCGCTGTGGTTAGGGATATTTTTCAGTGTGGCTACCGGGTCAATGGAGCCGCCTGTGTTTGCTCCACCGGATACCGCCGTGCCACCGACGCAGTTTGTGCCGCCGACATTGACCGCTTCGCCTACCGCGACGGTATCGAAGACACCGTTTCCGACGCGGACATCTACGCCAACCCATACGCCGACGGATACGCCGCCACCGCCGACTCTCACACCCACGATTACCACTACACCTGCGCCAAGCGGTACAACTACCCTCACGCCGACTCGCACGCTGGTTCCGCCAACGTCGACACCGACTAAGACGCCAACGCCGACGGCGTCCGCTACGTTGACGCTCACATTGACGCCAACCGGTCCAACGGCAGCCCCAACTGATATTTTCCCGTTCAGGGTGCAACCATCTTCGATTGTATTGCGCGAAAATTCGGCGGTAGGATGCGAATGGCAAGGTGTGGCCGGTCAGATTACCACGCAGCAGGGCGAACCGGTGCGTAACATTGAAGTGCGCGTACATGGTGATGCTATGGGCGTACTCTCCACCTTGAGTGGTACGAATCTAACGTATGGACAATCGGGCTGGGAAATCAAACTGGCGGATGCGCCTAATAACAACCGGTATCAGATTGAACTCTGGTCAGGGGGCGTACAGATTTCACCTACCGTCGAGATGGTTTTCCCAAACTCGTGTGATCAGAATTTGATCACGATCAATTTCATTCAAACGCGCCCGTTTTAGTAAAGCGGGCCTATCGACCAGTTATCGATCTGGGGGCGTATCAGGTATACGCCCTATATTTGTGTCAGTTGAGAGTTGTTATGTCGCAGGACAAATCGTCCGCAAATGTTTCATTTTTTGATGTAATCACGGTCATTTTCGTGATTCTCACCGTCTTGGTATTAGGATTGGTGGTGTTGATCATTGATGATCCCAATATGGCCTTGAATCCGTTTCCACCGCCGACATCGATTCCCATTGTGGAGATGCCGACCTTGACTCCTTCCCCAACGGTGACAGCTACCCCAACAGCGACGGCAACTCCTACCGATACACCGACGCCCACCGCCACCGCCACCGCCACCGCTACCCCTTTGCCAACTGTGACCCCAACACCCACCGCCACCGCCACTGAGGTGCTATCCGGCGCAGTAACAGAAACGCCGTTTCAGATGCCGACGCAGATTCAGCCGCCGACGATTCCACCGCTTGATGATGGGAGTGGGGGGGTGGTTCCTGGCAGTGGTAACGATGCCGCGCAAAATTTGACGCAGGATGGTCCGGCACAGAATCCAACCGTTGTCATGGTTACACAATCTCCGTTTCCGTTTACGGTGGGACCGGTGCGTTACGAAGCCAATACGGACGATCAAGGTTGCCAGTGGTTGAGCATTGCGGGCACGATCACCGATCTTAGGGGGCGAGCTGTGACCGGATTAGCAGTGGAGATCGATGGCGATGAATTTCATAATGTCCAGTTTTCCGGCTCAGCTGCTCGTTGGGGGGCAGGTGGGTTTGAGTTTAATCTGGGGGCTGCGCCGCGTTCAGCAACATATACCCTGCGCGTATTAGGGCCAACTGGCGGACCGATCTCCGAGGTGGTTTTTGTTGATACGGGTAACACTTGCCAGACCAACATTGCCATAGTAGATTTTATTCAGAACCATTCGTATTAGGTGTGGCTGTAGAGGAGCAATAGGTGTGAGTGAGCAACGTGTGAAATCAGGTATTCCCGGCATGGATGAGATGTTAGGCGGTGGTTTTATTCCCGAATCAGCGATTTTGTTGCGAGGTGCGCCCGGTACTGGCAAGACAACATTTGGTCTGCAATACCTGCTGGAAGGTGTACGCCGGGGCGAAACCGGCATGTTTATCTCGTTCGAAGAATTTCCCCAGTCGCTTTACCGTGATGCTGAGAGTTTGGGGTGGAATCTGCCGGAGATTGAGCAGGCGGGCAAATTGCGGATTATGTTTACATCGCCGAAAGTGTTGCAGCAAAGTCTCGCTACACCGGAAAGTAATCTGCTGCGCACGATACACGATCTCGATATTCGGCGTGTTGTGGTGGACAGCCTGACCCATTTTACGCAGCAAATTACGGATGAGCATGAACTCCGGCAGGTCTACCATCAGGTGACGAGCGCTTTTCGTCGTGAAGGGGTGACGGCGATCTATCTGGGTGAGGAAATGCGTTCCGACTATACCGCGCACGAACGCGGGCGCTTGTCGTTTGTTGTTGATAATATGATTATGCTGCGTTATTTGGAGGTTGATAGCGCCATTGAACGCGCGATTGTTGTGCTTAAAATGCGTTCATCAGCCCACGATACCGCGATTCGCAGCTATGAAATTGGCGCGAATGGGATCACGATTGGAAATCCCCTGGAAGGCAAAACCGGTTTATTGAGTGGGCTTACCCAACGGAGTTTGATCAGTACGGTACGTGAGCAGTAAATTGATCCAATTTTATGCTTGACGTGATGCGTAATATTGGTACAATGGACATATCAGTCGCCCCCATAGCTCAGAGGATAGAGCGTTGCCCTCCGGAGGCAGAGGCCCAGGTTCGAGTCCTGGTGGGGGTA
>JAFGJA010000333.1 GCA_016929355.1 Anaerolineae bacterium
CCTACACCATCCCGGATAGCCTGACCGATGGCACATGGTTCTGGCGCGTGGCGGCCATTGATGAGGCAGGCAACCAGAGCCTCTGGAGCGCCAATTCGCGCGTCTTCGTAGACGCCGTGGATACGCCGGTCCCGACCCTGTACAGCCCGGCGGATACACTGCTCACCAGCGATGCCGTACTCACCTTCGACTGGTCCGATGAAGTAGGCGTCAAACGCTACAACCTCCAGGTGAACAGTTCGCCTAACTTCGATGGCGTGATGCGGATCAATGTGAATCCGCTCGTCAGCGAGTTCCGCAATGCCGTGTTACCGCTCGGTAGTGGTACATGGTACTGGCAGGTGCGCGCGCTGGGCACGGATAACATCTGGGGCGAATTCTCCGCGTACCGGACGATCACGGTGGATCGTGTGAAACCGGCCCGCCCGAACCTGGCTAGTCCGCCGAATAACACCACTACCGCCGACAATACGCCCCTCTTTACGTGGGATGAGGTTGGCGATGCGGACGTGGTCGGCTATATCATCCAGATCGACAAGAACTATTTCTTCGCCAGCCCGGAGAAAATCGAGCAGCAGGTGGTGGACCCAGCCTACACCCCCGGTACAGCCCTTGTGGACCGGCGCTGGTTCTGGCGTGTCGCGGCAGTGGATGCCGCCGGCAATGTCGGTCCCTGGAGTGCGTTCTGGAGTGTGATCGTTGATACCAGTGCGCCAACATCTGATGTTGATACAAGCACGGGCAACTGGTGGGAAAAACTGACTCCTGAGCAGCGCCTTGAACTCTGGAAACGGCGCAATGGTCGCTAGTTCATCGTAAACTTGAGGGACAGTGCTGGTCTGCTGTCCCTCCCATGCAGAATTAAAAAGGGGCCAATCCACACGGATCGGCCCCTTTTTTACCGGTGGTAAATAGCCATCAAATCGCAAAGGTCAGTTTGACTTCCACCCCGTGATTCGGCTTGCTTTTGATGATCAGCTCAGCGTTATGCAGTTCGCTCAACCGCTTGGCGATGATCAGCCCCAACCCTAAGCCTTGCTGCTCGTGCATCACGCGCTCGAACTGCATGTATGCGCCGATCTGACCAATCTGATCTTTCGTCATGCCGCGCCCGTAATCCCGAATCGAGATCGTATAGCGCCGTTCCTCCCGCACCCCGTTGACCTGCACCGGTGTGCCGGGTTGGGAAAACTTGAAGGCGTTATCGATTAATTCGTTGAGAATTTTGTTGAGATCGTGTTCGGCAATTTGCAGCGCAACATTATCGACGTTGACTTGCAGATCACCAGACCGGTGTGCTTCCTCCGCTTTGGCCTGCGCCACATCGCCGATCAGCTTATCGACTTTGCTCGTGATATGATTACGCAGCGCGGCAACTTCAGCCGGATCGGAAGCCATGATCTCGATTTGCGCGTAGACCAGGTAATTTTCGAGAACGCGGTGCAGCCGCTTCCCGGCTTTGACCAGCCGATCCCCGATCTGTCGCAGATCGTCCGGGCTGAGACTATCCGCATCCAATTCGAGGACGCCCGCGTACCCCAAGATGCCGCCAAGCGGAGTACGCAGTTCATGCGGCAGCGCATACATGATATTTTTGCGCAGCAAACGCAGCGTGGACTCGTAGCGGGTAGCGATAGCTTTGTGCTTCTCTAGCTGGGTATTCACTGCTGCCAGCAGTTCACGCGCTGAAAAAGGTTTCGTGATGTAATCATCTGCACCGAGTTCCATCCCCGCGCGCATATCGTCGCGTTCCGATTGCGCGGTCAGGAAAATGACTGGAATGGAGGCAGTAGCTGGATCAAGACGCAGTTCGCGCAGCACATCATACCCGTCAAACCCCGGCATTTTGATGTCGCAGATCACCAGATCGGGTAAGCGATCCCGCACGACCTGCACCCCAACCCCACCGTTGAGTATCCCTTTGGCCGAATAACCCACCGCTTCCAGAATATTCACAACAGTATCTAGCACCGACGGATTATCATCAATGGCAATAATGTTTGCCATAGCTTCCCCTTCTTTACCAGCGCAAACCAACGATACCGTATTCTATAACGAAATAGGATCGCACGCTTGTGCCCGCGTTTTAATCCTGGTTGGTGTGCTCACTTTAGCTGGTCGTCATCCACTGCCGCCATGCGCAGCGTCGGCATTTCATGCCCGATCAATTGATCATACGTGTGGCTCAACAAACTGGCGCTGTGTGTCCAGGCGTGACGGTTGACCACCCAGCGCCGCCCCGCTTGCCCGATGGCTGTTCCTAACGCGGGATCGGCCAGGAGCGAGAGAATCCCCTCGGCGAAACTCTGCGGATCATCGCGCAGCAGCATGTGTTCACCATCTACCGCGTTGAGTCCTTCTGCGCCAATCGTCGTACTGACCACCGGACAGCCACACGCCAATGATTCCATCAATTTGAACCGTGTGCCGCTCCCACTGCGCAACGGACAGACAAACATCGCGCTGCTCTGCAAATAGGGGCGTGTATCCGGCACTAACCCGGCGACGCTAACCCCGGAGTTGGGATCGTCGTTGAGCGCGATCAATTCCGGCGGCGCATCCTTGCCCAGCAGCAGCAGTTCAAAATCGGGCCGTTTGCGCCGGACCAGGGGCAAAATCTCAGCCACGAAGTAAAGAACAGCATCAGTATTCGGGAAATATTTGTAATCGCCCATATACACCGCCGTGTGGTTATCGCGTTGAACGGTGTCATCAATATGGAAAAACTCCACATCAACCCCATTCGGAGCCAGAATCGTTTTAACGCCGGGTGTCACGCGATTAACTTCCCGTTGATCAATGGGGGACATCACGCCGACCACCGTTGCCTCCGACCACGCGCGCGGCTCCCAGAAGCGCATTTTCACCGCTTCGAGCGCCACACCGGGCCGCGTATACCAGGGTTGGGCAACTTTGGCATGACGCCCCCAGGCGATGTACTCAATTGCCGGTTCAGAGAGCAGCACCGGCATGGCAAGATCGCGCGGCAGATTCGGCAGCATGTAAAATGACTCGACGTGAATCAGGTCAATCCGCTCCCGACTCAGCAGATCGGCCAGCGTGCGCCGCATCTCCGCCGTATCATATAGCTGCATGGTTACTGGCTGAACGGATGTGAAACTCAGCAATGCTGCTTTCAATGTGCCAGGACTTGGCGCGCGATCAACCACAATCAACTCGCAAAGGTTGCGCATCGGCGCGAGATCAAAAGCCCGTTCTTCGGGGCGACCAAAACAAACCAATGTGATCCGGTAATCCTCGCGCAGGTGCTTCACGAGATTATACGTCCGGCTGCGTCCGCCACTGTTCGGGGGATAGGGCAGATAGGGCGTGAGCATTAAAATATGGGAATTGGTCATAAAAAGACTACACTCCGTTTCTATGGTGTTGAGAGTGTACTTACAGGGCGGCGCGGTGTCAATCACAAACGTTAATGGAGGAAACAATTCAAACAGGCATACTGTAGGGGCCGGCCAGCGTATCGGCCCAGGGCGAACACATGACGAACCGCAGGTTCGCGTTCGCCCCTACACGATCATACGGAATCAAAATAGCACAACACCCCAATTTTTGGGGAATTTTCCGAAATGGGCGGTTTTGATGTACACTTGCGCTAGTATCTGATATTTATACATTTGAGGGGGACTATGATTCGCCGTGAAGAACCCGATGCTATCTGGTTAATTCAGCAGATGGCCCATGCCTATATTTCTGGCGCAATTGCGGCGCATTGGATCGGGAATGGGACGATGTCGCTCGCCCCGCGTGATGATCTGGTGCTGGCCGCGACAAATCACGATGCGGGATGGCTGGATGCGGACCGCCAGCCCGGTTTGAATGACCAGGGAATGCCACGCACCTTCACCGAAATGCCGCTCGACCAGCATTTCACGATCTGGCGCGACAGCATCGAAGCGGTTTTTTTCCAGAGCCGCTATGCGGGCCTGCTGACCAGCCGCCATTGTACCGCGCTCTATGAGCAGCGTTTGCGCTTTGTCGCCGATACGCCGGACGATAAAGCGCGGATTGAGGACTTCCTCGCTTACTGGCACGGCTGGCAAGACGATCAGATCGCAGCAATGGCCGATCATCCGGTTTATGCGCCGTTCGTTGCGCCGGATCGCCTCGCGGAAAATGTGCGCTTGCTGCAAGTCTGGGATTATCTTTCGCTGCTGTTGGGGATGAGCGCGGTCCATGAACAGACACTCGATGATATTCCATTCAATAGCGGCGTGCGCGGCACACTCCACATTGCCAGCCAGGGCTTGCGCGGCATGACGCTCGATCCGTACCCGCTCGATGCGCCTCTCACCCTCTGGATCGATGCGCGAGAGGTGATCGGGGGACCGTTTGACTCCGCGTCTGAATTCCAGACCCTATTGGCTGATGTTCCCTACCAGCCATTACACTTCGCTATTTCACCACTAAATGCCTAATTTGGGAGACCTCATGATTGGAAAAACAAACCTCAAAGTATTAATTCTCGATAGGGACTTTTACTCGCGGCAGGCAATTAACAGCTACCTCGCCTGGGACCGGCGCACACGAGTTGTGCATAAAACCGGTTCGATTGAGTCGGTGAAAGACTATGTGAATTCAGTCGATGAATCAGAATGGCCGGATGTTGTGCTGCTGGATACGCGCGCCGCCGATTCCACCGCAGAATTAGCCGAACTGATCCTGATGATCGAAGATACGATCCCCGATGTGATGACGCTGATCCTCGCGCGTGATGTCGAACTTGACGTAATCCGCGCGGTGGAAAAATCGCGCGTGAACGGCTATTTGCTGCGGAACGAGATTCGGATTCGCATCGCGTCGGCGATCTGTTGGGCACAGGAACACGATTTTGTCGTGACCCAGGGCGTCAAAGAAGCGCTCAAAGATGAATTCGAAGGCCGTTTATTCCGCGCGGTGATCGTCCCTGAGATGCGCGAATACCCCGATCTCACCAATCGCGTGCGCGAAGCATTGGATTACTGCGTCGTGGAGGGCATGTCAGCCGAACTCGCCGCAGACGAAATGGGGATCAGCGCGCATACCGTCCGCAGCTATGTGAAGGAAGGGTATCGCATCCTCGAAACGTATGATGACAAGATTTACCCGCCGGACCTCAGCCCACAGGAACGCGCCTTTATGCGGATCACGGCTTTACAAAAGGAAACGCCACCGCTCTCTGAACCTAAAGAGTAAAACATCAGATAGTATCATTCATGGGCAGGACCACGCGAAAGGTGCTGCCCTGGCCGGTTTTGCTCTGCACCGTGATCTGCCCGCCGTGCTGCTCCACAATTGTTTTCACAATGGACAGCCCCAGGCCCGATCCTTCCACCTGTTCGCTGCCAGCATTTTGCACACGATAAAAAGCATCGAACAGGTGCGGTAAATCGGCTTTAGGAATCCCAATGCCCGTATCCTGCACTTCAATGCTCGTGCAGCCCCCCTTGATCCAGGCGCGCACGGTGACTTTGCTCTTCGGTGGTGAATATTTGATCGCGTTGGCAACCAGGTTATCCACGACACGCGCCATATAGCTTTCATCAATCGTGATACACGCATCCCCTGGCGGCGCTTCATAGACCAGTTCGATCTGTTCCTGGCTGGCGAGAACGTGAAAGCTCGTCAGGCATTTTTGCAGGAAATCATTCAGGACTACTGCGGACAATGACAGGTGTGAACCGGTTTCCAACTGCGCCAGATCGAGCATATCGGTGACTAAGGTCCGCATTTTATCCACACTATCGCGGATATTCTCAACGGACTGGTTCAGCAGGGGTTTATCACTCTCCGCCACTTCCAAACGATCTAAGACGTGCGTATAACCGAGAATCACATTGAGCGGGTTGCGCAGGTCGTGCGTTGCCATGCGGATAAACTGGTCCTTCATCCGGTTCAGCGATTCGAAGTACTGGCGATCTTGCGCGCGCAGCGCTTCGATCTGCC
The DNA here is from genome assembly GCA_016929355.1 of Anaerolineae bacterium. Lineage (GTDB taxonomy): Bacteria > Chloroflexota > Anaerolineae > Aggregatilineales > Aggregatilineaceae > JAFGJA01. The sequence continues at coordinate 5,944 of JAFGJA010000333.1, forward strand.
GCCGTTGGTAGACCAGCATCAACTGATTCTGCACACGGGCGACCACCTCGCGGTACTGGAACGGCTTGGTAATGTAATCGACGCCGCCGATCTCAAAACCGCGCACGATATTTTCGGTTTCGCTCAAGGCGCTGATAAAAATCACGGGAATATCGCGCGTGGCCGGGTCCGCTTTTAGCTTTTCGCAAACCTCATACCCGTTCATATCCGGCATATTAATATCCAGCAGGATCAGATCGGGCGGATTCGCCTTGACCGCTTCTAACGTGCTGCGGCCATCGCGCGCTTTTTCGACGCCATACCCAAACGTGGTCATCATATCCGACAAGGCGATCAAATTGCTAGGCACATCATCAACCATCAAGATTTTTGCTTGACGGGAAATTTGGAGTTGTGGGGTCAATAGTTACGCTCTCCTACATTGACGTTGTACTGTATACAGCGTTCGTAAAAATCGGCCAAAGCTGGCCCGGCGACGGCATCCTGTGCGCCAATATAAGCAATGAGGGTTTCCCAACTTAACGCATCCAACCTAATCTGTTCAATAGTGGGATCAGCCCATTCACTATACCAGCGCCTTTTCTTTTTGTCGTCATACGCTTTGATGCGCTGCTTCACCTTGCGCCGGAGCGATTCCCGACTCAGGTAATCGGCAAAAGTGCCACGCTCGATTTGCAGGCGCGGCGCGATGACATAAAACCCGATGCGGTCCATATCGACGGGATAACGGTCAGCCTGGCTCAATGCTTCGGCCATGCACGCTACTGTGCGCGCCGCCTGATCAAAATACCGCGCGACTTTGATCCCCCCGGATAGCAGACTAAACAGTTTCGCTTCAAGCACGACAAATTGTTGAGCGCTGGCTTTCAGCGTCAACTGCGCCTTTTCGCCTTTATGCGCAATCTTAAAATGTCCGATAACACCATCAACTTGCGTGCGCCGTTCCGCCAGATTATCACCCGTGTGGCGCTTGGTGAAATTAGTGGGTAACCGCGCCTCGGCAAACCAATGTGCCCCCTCCGCCACACACAGCGCGTGATCCGGCGCGTCGTGCGTGGCGAACCAATCCAGAACCAGACGCAGCAACCACTCATCGTTGTACAACTCAGTGGGTGGAAAATACGGCGCGTCAGTCGAACAAGCTTGCAGCAATTGACCGATCTTTTCAACCAGCATAGGGAACCCCCTTGCCAAGCATAATAATAGTTGCTCTAAGTGTACAATGGGTTGCACAGCGAGGAAAATTTAGGATTGCGCTAAGGGTGCATTTCACGAAAATTCATGTAGGGGAGTACCCATGTGTGCGCCCACGCACGGGCGGACACGCTGGTTCGCCCCTACCCCAAAACGTATGAACTAAATTCAGTAGACCGCAATCAAGTTGCGGCAGACGGAATGACGATTTCTAGCGAGAAACCTTGCCGTTGTTTGATCATCTCCCAC
>JAFGJA010000334.1 GCA_016929355.1 Anaerolineae bacterium
GCCCACGCCGCCGCCCATGACTGAGCGATCAAGCGCCGCGTAATACTCATGTAGTTGCGGCCCGGTGAACGCCAGGAGATCGCACAATAGGCGCGGACTCAAGCGGCGGGTCGCGCGCACCCAGACATCGTTCCATTCGTTGATAAAGGCGATCAGTTCATCCACATTGTTAATGTCTGCGCTCAGGCGGTAACCATCTCGCCGCCGCGAGAGGTTGCCTATATCATCGGCGAGCATGTGTTGGGCTACATCTTTCACGGACCAGCCCGCACACACGGTTGGCAAATGCCATTCGTCGTTGGATAATGCTCGTAGTAAATCTAACAGCGCCGCGCGCATCGGCGGCAGTAGATCGATTACGTCAATGGGGGATACCGGTTCGAGATGCATCAAAGTGTTCCTTCCGCGCACACGGCCCCGCTCCTCCGCGCGCTGCGCGGTACGAAATCGCGTGCGATTTCGTAGACAATCGCAGATTGTCAGGAGCGGGGCAGACTACGCTCACTACACTATGGTTTCGGAATCGCCAGATCGGGCGATCCGTGCGGCGACAGCTTGAGATCGGGATTCGTCGCCTGGATCAGTTCGTGGATGATCTGCGCGTACTTGACCTTCTCGCGCCCGAACTGGGCCAGAGATTCGGGACTGACCCAGGGTTTGTACATCGCACCGCCACCCGCGACCAGCGCCGTGCCCGGTTCGATCTTGAAATAGCACGGTGAACAAATGCGTGCCATCTCTGCGCCATCGTAGAAACGGTTGAAACCGCCGAACGAATCTGAAAGCATAATATGCAGGTCGAGCGGAATATCCACGCCTTGCCGGATGCTTGCCAACTGTGGCAGCGACAGATCACCGAGCGGGTTAAAGGTCCCCGCGCCGAGCGATTGCAGCACACGTCCCCCGGCGGCTGAGGCATGGCCCGCAAAAATGCTGACCTTGATCACGACATCTTCCGGCAGATCGCCGCGTTTTTTCAATTCGTTCAACAACCAGACCAAACCTTCGTCAATCGCCAGGAACCCGCGAAAGCCGAGATCGACGCAGCGCAAAATCTCCGCGATCACGTAGCTGAGTTGGTCCGAGCCGCGAAAACGCAAGCCGGAGAGTCCGCCCTCTGGCGTGACTAACTGGCGGCCCACATCCCACCCGGAGCGCGGTCCCGGCGTCATGATGATTTCGACGTTGGCGTCGGCAGCCATCTGCGCAAAATCACGGAGTTCGGCGTCGTCCAGCAGTGATGATCCCATTACCACTGAAATCAAGCGGTGGATGGCAATTTTACGCTTCTGCATTTCATCGATCACGGCTTCGAGCACATTAGGGCGCTCGATTCCGGAGATTTCCATGCGGTAGTGCCCGCCATCGGGGAAAGTTTGGCCGGACGTGGGGAGATTATAGGCATCGCGGCCCGGTACACCAACGGCTTCCATCATGGCTTGCACGTCTTTTAAATTGCGCATGGATCAAAGCTCCTTAAAAATGTATTCTGCAAAGATAATTTAAGCGATTAGCTGGTTACAGACGGGATTCCAGTTAACAGCTAATCGCTGAAGGCTAACAGCTAGTTTTAATCGTCGTTGTGTTCGCTCTCGGCCAAATGCTGCAAGAGATCATCGTAATCGTCGTCCTTCATGGTGAACCAGTGTTCGCGCTGCGGGAAGGATTGATCAATCACTTCCTTGACATAATCCTTGAGGCCGTTCAGGATCACCTCGCCCGCGTTGCCGTACACTTTTGCCATCTTCGGCTTAAAGCGCGGGTAGAGGCCAAACATATCGTGATAGATCAACAATTGCCCATTGGCGTGCGGTCCTGATCCCAGACTGATGATCGGAATATGGGCGCGTTCAGTGATCAGTTGGCAAATGCGCTCCGGGACCATTTCCAGCAGGATCGAATATGCGCCAGCTTCCTCCAGAATTTTCGCATCTTCAATGATACGTGCAGCGCGGGCGGCATCCCGGCCCTGGACCCGGAAGCCGCCGAGACTCGATGCGCTCTGTGGCGTTAATCCGAGATGGCCCATGCACGGAATTCCCGCCGCAACAATGCCCGCCATGCGATCCGCCATCTCGCGCCCACCTTCGAGTTTCACCGCATCGCAACTGGCTTCCGCCATGAAGCGCCCTGCGTTACGGATCGCGTCTTCGACACAGGGTTGGTAGGTCATATACGGCATGTCACCGATGAGCCATACGGTGGGCGCGCCGCGCCGTACCGCCTGCGAATGGCGAATCATGTCGTTCATCGTGACGGGCAGCGTGCTTTCATAACCGAGCATGGTCATGCCCAGGCTGTCCCCGACCAGGATCATCTCGATCCCGGCTTCCTCTTGCAAGTAGGCGGTGGGATAATCGTAACAGGTGAGCATGGTAATTGGCTCACCATCAGCGTACTTTTTGTAAAGATAGGGGAGATTAATTTTCTTGCGGTCTGCCATAAAATAGGCTCCTAAAAAGTGATAATTTACTAAAGGTGATTCTATTATGGCGGATCGTGGGTATTTGGGGAAGTGAAAAAACTCACCGCAGATCGCTGCCAGCAGACAAGAGGGAGTCAGTCTCATGGAGGCGACCCGGCGGTGAGCGGGTGAACAAAATACCTCACCCCCCGGCCCCCTCTCCATCGCATGGAGAGGGGGAGGCAGGCCGAGAATCGATTCCCCCTCTCCACAGGGTGGGGGGGGTTATCCGGCAAACGGCTGAATGTGCTTATCGAAATGCAGTTTCAGCACGTCATGATAGGTGTCTTCATTGGCGCGCAGGGACGCAAAGAATCGCCCGTCGAATTCATCCAGCAGCGAACCGAAGGTCACATGCAGCACTTGCCGCGCGTCGAATTGATCCAGCAGCGAAGGCAGATCACCATCGGCCAGATCGCGCGGGACTTTCGCCAGTTCCGCCGAGACATGATAGGTCGCGCGGTCAGTGGGATAGCACGCCATCGCATAGGCTAGCATCTCGCGGAACAGGGGCACATCATGGATCGCCAGGACGCGCAGCGCTTCAAGCCAGCTTGTGCCCGCCGTTTTGAGGTGGACGTACTGCCCGGTGTGTCTGGCGATGATCGGGTAAATGCTGAATTTATCCGAGCCGGAATGGATGCTCATTTTGTACGGGCCAAGCTGCCGCGCGATTTCCGCGTGGACGGCAAAATCTTGCTCGAATACGTCCAGATCGCCGATGTAATCCACGCCTTTTTCGAACTTGCCAA
>JAFGJA010000034.1 GCA_016929355.1 Anaerolineae bacterium
AAGACGGTGGGCGAATTGATCCAGAATTCGCTGCGGATCGGTTTGCGCCGTATGGAGCGTGTCGTTCGTGAACGTATGTCGATCCGCGAATCGGACAACCTTTCCCCGATGACGCTGATCAACATCCGTCCGGTGGTGGCCTCGGTGCGTGAATTTTTCGGTTCGAGCCAGTTGTCGCAGTTCATGGAACAGACAAATCCGCTTTCCGAACTGACGCACAAACGCACCCTCTCTGCATTGGGGCCGGGTGGTTTGCGGCGTGAACGCGCGGGCTTCGATGTCCGTGACGTGCATCACAGCCACTATGGACGTATCTGCCCCATCGAAACCCCGGAAGGGCCGAACATTGGCTTGATCGGGCGTCTGGCGAGCTACGGGCGCGTCAATGAATATGGGTTTATCGAAACTCCCTATCGCCGCGTTCACCGCGAACTAGCTGCCGGTGATGATCGTATTCTGGGGCGCACGCTGCGGACCGATGTCACGGATGAAAAATCGGGTAAAACCATTCCGGCGGGAACTCTCGTGGATGAAGCTGTCCGCGCGCAGTTGCTCGCTATGGATGTGTCGATGGTTCCGGTTGAACCTACCGTCAGCCGTGAGATTGTATATCTCTCGGCAGACGATGAGGACCGGTTCACCATTGCGCAGGCGAACGCGCCGCTCAATGAGCGTTCCGAATTTATCAACGAACGTATTTCCGCGCGCCATCACCAGCGTTTTCTGGTTGCGCCGCGTAACCGGATCGATTATATGGATGTGGCCCCGCGTCAGATCGTGGGTATCTCTGCCGCGTTGATTCCGTTCCTTGAACACGACGATGCGAACCGTGCCTTGATGGGGTCGAACATGCAGCGTCAGGCCGTGCCCTTGCTTCGCCCTGATATTCCGGTAGTGAGTACAGGCGTCGAGCGGCAGGCAGCGTATGATTCCGGTCAGGTGTTGGTGTCCGAGGTTAGCGGTGAAGCGCTCTCGGTTCAGGGCGATGAGATCACGATTAAGACGGAAGATGGGATCAAAACCTACCGGCTGCGCAAATACAATCGCTCGAATCAATCGACCTGTATCGATCAGCGCCCGGTGGTCCAGAAGGGCCAGCACATTAATAAGGGCGATGTGATCGCGGATAGCTCCTCCACCGTGTTTGGGCAGTTAGCGCTCGGTCATGATGTGTTGTGCGCATTTCTCTCGTGGGAAGGCGGCAACTATGAAGACGCTTTGCTGATCAGCGAATCAATGCTCCACGAGGATAAATTCACCTCGATCCACATCGAAAAACACGAGGTTGAAGCGCGCGATACCAAACTTGGCCCAGAAGAAATCACCTATGATATTCCGAATGTGGGTGAGGATGCGCTGAAAGACCTGGACGAACACGGTATCATCCGTATCGGCGCGGAAGTCGGCCCGAATGATATTCTGGTCGGTAAGATCACGCCGAAGGGTGAGAAGGAACTCAGCCCGGAAGAAAAACTGCTGCGCGCGATCTTCGGTGAAAAAGCCCGCGAAGTGAAAGACTCCTCGCTGCGCCTGCCGCACGGTGAAAAAGGCAAGGTGGTGGATGTTAAAATCTTCACGCGCGAAGAACATCGCGATCTCCCCGCCGGGGTGGATCAGATGGTGCGTGTCAGTGTGGCGCAGAAACGCAAGCTCACCCAGGGCGACAAGATGGCCGGACGGCATGGCAACAAGGGTGTGATCTCTAAGGTCGTGTCGATTGAAGATATGCCGTTCCTGCACGATGGCACGCCAGTTGAGATTATTCTCAATCCGTTGGGTGTGCCGGGACGTATGAACATTGGTCAGGTGCTCGAAACCCATCTGGGTTGGGCCGCCGATAAACTCGGTTTCCGCGCGATTTCACCCGTGTTTGACGGTGCAGAAGAAAACGAAATCGAAGCTGAATTGGGCCGCGCCTGGATGATGGACCTTGCCTGGAAACAGATTACCGAGCGCGCCTGGCAATGGTTGGCCGAAGAAGAATACGATACCGAGTATCTCGAAGATGACGACGAAGTTCGCCGGTTGTATATCGATCACTGGATCGGGCAGACTGGAACTTACAATCCCGAACGGTTAGCGCTGGAATATGTGTATGCGCGCCGGGCGGTGTTTGCGGAATGGCTGCGCGAACAGGGGTTCAACCCGAATGACATCATTTTGTTTGATCCCGGTATGCTTCTTGAAGAGCGTGACCGGCGTGATGCGAACGCGCGTTATGCCTGTTTGGTATTGTGGATTGAGCAAGTGTCGGGCGAACGTGCGCCCGAAGGATTAGACGAGGCGCAAATCCGCGAATTGGCGCGCCGCACGTCGATCAAATTCGATGAACCCATTCCGTTGTATGGCAAGCAGCGCTTGTATGATGGCAAAACCGGTGAGGCATTTGACCAATCTGTGACCGTTGGCATCATTCACATGCTCAAATTGGCGCACCTGGTCGAAGACAAAGTCCACGCGCGTTCTACCGGCCCGTACAGCCTCGTGACACAGCAGCCGTTGGGTGGTAAGGCGCAATTTGGTGGGCAGCGTTTCGGTGAAATGGAAGTGTGGGCGCTGGAAGCCTACGGCGCGGCGCACACGCTGCAAGAAATGCTCACGGTGAAGTCCGACGATGTGCAGGGTCGCGTCAAGACCTACGAAGCCATTGTGAAGGGTGAACCGATTGAGGAACCGGGCGTTCCGGCGAGTTTCCGCGTATTGGTGAAGGAACTGCAAAGCCTCGGTTTGGCGGTGGAAGCGATTACCGATACCGGCGAAGTGATCAAGTTCGGTAAGGACGAGGAAAAATCGCGCCAGCCGAAGATGCCGATGGGCTTGCTGGGTTTAGCGGGCAACCGTTAACGGCAGCGTCAGTAGCTTGATCTGAATGATCAAACAGGGTGAGCGCAAAAACTCACCCTGTTTTTGTTATGTTATGTTTCCCTCTGGAGCTACCCCTTAGGTTCGATGACTTCCAACCCGCCCATATAGGGACGCAGCACATCGGGAATGACAATGCTGCCATCGACTTGCTGGTAATTTTCGATCACCGCGATCAAGGCGCGGACCATGCCCAGGCCGGAACCATTCAACGTATGTACGTGGCGCGGGCGACCCCCATCGGCAGGACGGTAGCGGATATTCGCGCGGCGCGCCTGGAACGCTTCGGTATTGCTGACGGAGCTAACTTCTAGCCATTCCTGGCAGCCGGGGGCCCACATTTCGATGTCGAATTTCTTGGTCGCAGAAAAGCCGAGATCGCCGGTACACATTTCATTGCGCCGGAAAGGAATCGCTAACATCCGGCAGACGTTTTCCGCCGCCTGCACCATCGCTTCGAGTTCGTCATAGCTTTGTTCGGGCGTGGTGAATTTGTACATCTCGACTTTTTCGAACTGATGCACGCGCTTGATCCCGCGCACATCACGCCCCGCGCTCATGCGCTCGCGGCGAAAACAGGGTGTATGGGAGACATACAGGCACGGCAGTTGATCTTCCTCGAAAATCTCATTGGCGTGCATGTTGGTCAACGCGACTTCGGCGGTGGGCAGCATGTAGAGTTCCGCTTCAGTGTCAAAATAGACGTTTTCGCGGAACTTGGGGAACTGTGCCGATCCATACATCGCCTCGGCACGCACCATAAAGGGTGGGTAGATTTCGGTATAGCCGTGCTGTTCGGTATGTACATCCAGCAGCCAGCTAATCATGGCGCGGTAAAGGCGCGCGCCCATCGCCTTGAGAATGTAGAAGCGCGTGCCGGAGAGCTTCACACCGCGCTCAAAGTCGATAATGTCCAGTTCCGGGCCGAGGTCCCAATGCGCTTTTGGCTCAAAATCGAAGGGGTGCATCTCGCCTTCGGGTTCCCAGATGATGTTTTCCTCTTCGCTGAGGCCGACCTTCACCGTTTCGTGCGGCATGTTCGGAATCCAGAGCATGTGATCATCCAGCGCGGTTTCCACTTCACGGATTTGGTCATCGAGCGCGTTTACCCGGTCCCCAAGCCCCTTCATAGCGTCAGTGAGTTCATTCAGCGCGGCATTTACGGCGTCGGCGGAAGTGTCTGGATCGGTGGTGGGTTCGGGCGTTTCGAGCGCGGCCAGATACCCGTCAATATCCCCGACATTAAGGGCGCTCACGGCTTGCTGTGCGCCACCAATGATCGCGGCAGGGGCGAGCTTTTTATTGCCTCGAAAACGGCCCATTTGCTTGTTGAGTTTGTTACGGTTCGCTTTGATCGCTTCAACTTCCGTCAACAGCGCGCGCCGTTTTTGATCGAGATCAAGAATGGCGTCAATGCGTTCGCTGGTGGCGTCGTCATTGAGATTGTGCAGTTGTTCTTTGACCCAATCGGGTTTTTCACGAATGAGCGCAATGTCGAGCATGGTGCTTCTCCTTGCAGGATAGACTGATAGAGCGATAGATTGCGAGACTGATGGATTAGTGCTTGGTATCCAGATCGATCATTCCCTGTACCTGACGTGAGGCACTACGTTTTTGGTGACGTTGATAATGCGTGCGATCTTGCATCAGGCGCAAGATCGCCAGCGCGCCGCCCACCAGCGTGACGCTAATGACCAACCCATCCCATATATCCGGTTTCATAAAGTCAAGAAACATGATTTGCTCCTAATTCTGTCCTAAACCAAAAAATCCCCACGCCTGGCTGCTTGCCAGGGCGAAGGGATTCGCGGTGCCACCTGGATTCGTCTGCGCCTCACGGGGCAGACCTCCACGAGATTGCGCAGGATGAATTTACAGTACTGCCCAAACTCAATTGCTATAACGGGCAAACCCGGCCCACCTTAGATGCTGTGGATTCATGGTGGCACAGCATGGTCGGTAGGCGACGTGATCAGGAGTGGATTTCGGTTGGGGGCGTGCTGCCTTGCAGCGTCCGGCAGCTCTCTGTAGTCTTTGGTTCTGATAACCTGACCTAAACGCCTGACAACCTACTTGGCTCCGTCAGAGTCATTATAAATCATTATACCGTTACGGATGTGATGTAACGGCAGCAGTGTAACAGACGGATTGGGGAGATGTCAAGCGCGATCCGGAAAATCGATTAGGCCAAATAAACAAAAAATGCTTCACGACTGAGCCGTGAAGCATTCGGTATAACAGATGGACTACGACGTTGCTGCCGGACTAGGACTGCCCCAGAACATTAAATACGTCACGATTGCGCACATTGTCATAGCGATCTTTGATCAACGCATTGCTCACGGCGTCAGCGGCTTGTGTGCCAACGGCGTCTTGCGCTTCTTGCGTGCTGGCTCCCAAATGCGGCGTGTAGATCACATTGGGCAGACCCAACAGGGGATTATCAGCATCAGGGGGTTCGACATCATACACATCCAGAGCTGCGCCGCCTACTTTACCACTCTTGAGCGCTGCGGCAAGGTCTGCATTGTTGATCAATTTACCGCGCGCCGCGTTAACGATCAAAACGCCATCTTTCATGTGAGCGATAGTCTCCGCATTGATCAATTCTCGCGTGGCGTCATTTACCACCGCATGAAGCGAGAGAATGTCGGCTTGTTCGAGCAATTGTTCCACGCGCGGCACAAGGGATAATCCCAAATGGCGCGCAACTTCATCCGGCACAAACGGATCGTAGGCGATTTCCATCAAGCCGAAACACTGCGCGCGTTCGGCTACGGCGCGTCCTACACGGCCAAAGCCGATCAAACCAAGCGTTTTACCGTAAAGCTCCATCCCCATAAACTGTTTGCGATCCCACCGTCCCGCACGCATCGACGCATCGGCCTGCGGAATCTGGCGCGCGAGTGCCAGCATCAACGCTATCGCATGTTCTGCCGTCGAGATCGTGTTGGCATCGGGAGTGTTCATGGCAACAACGCCATGTTCGGTACAGGCTGCCAGATCGATGTTATCCACACCAACGCCAGCACGGACCACAACTTTGAGATGGGGCGCGTGTTCCAGCAGTTCACGATCAACGGTTGTGTCACTGCGAATGATCATGGCATGGGCTTTGGGCGCAGCAGCTAACGTGTCTTCCCGCGACATTTTGCCCGGTGCGTAGATTTCGAATTCCTTGATTTTAGCCAGCATATCCAGCCCGGCTTGATTCAGATTGTCAGGAACTAAAATATTGAACATCACCGTTATGCCTCCTGGGTCAAGAATTCATCGATAGCGGCAAATAGGATTTCGAGGTCTTCAGGTTGGGTGTCGCCCATGTGGGCAATGCGGAACGCTTTCCCCTTCAGCTTACCGTACCCATTCGACAGCACCATGCCGCGTTCACGCAGGAACTTATTCAACGCGGCGATGTCGATCTCGCGCGTGTTGGCAACATTGCTCACGGTGGGTGAGTGGTAGCCTTCTTCAGAGAACATCTCGAAACCGGCCTGCGCGACCCAGGCGCGTGTCATTTCGGCCATTTTTTCGTGGCGGGCAAAACGAGCATCCAGCCCTTCGGCCAGCATATCGTCCAATTGTTTGTCTGCCGCATACATGAGCGCCACTGGCGGTGTAGCTGGCGTGTTATTTTTCAGGTGGGATTTGTTCAATTCCAACACATCGAAATAGTAGCCGCGATTTTTCACCTGTTTAGCGCGTTCGAGAACTGCCGGGGAAACTGCACCTAACGCCATCCCTGGCGGCAGCGCCAGCGCTTTTTGCGTGCTGGTCAAGCAAATATCAATGCCCCAGGCGTCCACTTCGATTTTGGCCCCGGCGTAGATGCTCACTGCATCCACAAAGAACAAGGTATCCGGGTAGTCCTGCAAAATTTCGGCATAAGCCTCAATAGGGTTGCGCACGCCCGTGCTGGTTTCGTTGAAGACACAGGCGACAGCATCATAAGTTTCGTGTTTGAGGGCGTCGGCGAGTTGGTCCGGCTTGACCGCCTGCCCCCACTCCACCGCGATCAGGTCAACTTCTTTGCCGTTGGTGCGGCTGACTTCAGCCCAGCGTTCGCTAAATGCGCCACAGGTCAGATGCAAAATTTTTGCATCGTCCCGCACACCGCAGCGTGACGCCGATTCCCAGATACCGGAACCGGATGAGGTATAGATATAGACTGGATTTTGGGTGGCGAATGTTTGTTGGAGTTTCGGTTGTAGCCGGGCATAGAGATCGGCAAATTCCGGCGAGCGGTGGCCGATCATCCATTCGGCTTGAGCTTCCAGAATTTCCTGGCGAACTTCTACCGGGCCGGGAATAAACAAACGGACGTGATCAGATTGTTTGGGTGACATGAAATGCAATCTCCAAAATGACAGATATGTACACAACTAGGGCCGCCGGATAGCGGTATACGCCGTGCCCTGATTGGCACGTATTTCAGTAAATACGTGATCCAGTAAACCAGGACGATGCTTAGGCGGTGGGATGGAAGGCAATCATCGGGGAGCGCGCACCGGCACTCCCCGAACCCGCACCCTTCGCACAACGGCGTAAACCCCAGAACTTCATCATGCGCATTTACCCCTCGTCCGCCAATCGCGTTTTCAACTCAATGATCGGGGCGATCTCAGTTGGATCGGCTTCGTAGGCGAGTGCGAGATAGAAGCTCGTGTAATCGCCATATTGGATCGCGTGGCACATCTGCGCCAGCGCGCTGTTGCCTTGTGGATGGAAGGTATCGACCTTAATTCCGTTTTGCAGGTAAATCTGGCCGGTGAATGTATAACGTAACGACACGCGCGGATGATCGAATTCGGGCGAGTCGATAAAAAGTGCCGCCATATTTGGGATGCGATCTTCAGGATTGATGATCCCGGTCACGGCGTTGTGGTTGGCTTCGGGCATGGCTTCGAACTGCGCCCAGGTTTTCGCGTTTTCGTTGAATTGGCCTTTCCAGCGCCGCGCGACTGGTTCAAAAATGCCACTGCCATGCACCACCGGAATCCGCCCGATAAGCTGTCCCGCGCCGCGCTTGGCCGGATTCTGCGCCACCGGGGTATCAATCGCGTACAGGGGTTGATATTGGCGCATGACGGCTAGCGCTTCTTGCAGGTCGGCTTCAAGATTGGGGGCCAACTGCAAGCGAGCGGCTAATCCGATCAATAAGCCGAAACTCCACCCCAGGGCGGCGCGTGGCGGACTTTGATAACTGAACTGCCAGAGGGGATAGCCGTGTGCGGTAGCATGAGCGGTCAATGTGCCGCCAGTGGTCACAGCAAGCAATTTCGCGCCGCGTTCAATGGCCTGATGCGCCGCCGCGAGCGTTTCTTCGGTATTGCCTGAATTACTGCTGGCGATGACCAGCGTTTCGGGACCACTGACATACGCGGGCAAATCATAGCCGCGCAGTACGGTAAACGGTACAGGTGATGTCGCGCTGACCAACGCCGCCGTTAAATCCCCACCAATGGCCGATCCGCCCATGCCACAGACCACAATCTGGCGCACATCCCCGTAATCGTTGGGTAAGGGGAGTGCCTGCGCGTGGTTCCAGGCATTTTCAAATTGATCGGCTAAGGCATCAATATGTGAGAGCATATCGTCACAATCAATGGCACGCATGGCATCAATATGTTCGAGATTAGTCATCATCAGGTTCTATCTCATCAAATTTTTGTTATGCATGATATACGTGCGGATTGTAACGTCGTTTGCTGGCGAGAACTGTACCAAATAGCACCAATCTATCCCGCACCCCTCACTGCACCACTGCCATCATACACCAAGAAGCCGATCTGACAAAGCGATTCGCTTTGTGACATCCAACCAAAACATTTTTGAGATTTTGTGAATTTAGAACAAATCTTATGCGAAAATATAAGAATAAACATGAGTAGATATAAAAATAATATTTGCACTATAATAATCATGATTGGCTGTTTAATCAGCTTGCATTATACGAACGAATCATGCTAAAAAAGGATTCATGCAAAATACATTTTGCATTCATTTTGCGTGTTTTTTATACGAAAGGACTTCACACCTTAATCGCAGTATTCATAGGCAACCACGCATTTTGAAAATGACGAAGAAATACGGCGATTTTAATTCATTGAAAACCCGAAAAAGGTTTTTCATCCGACTAATGTACTACATGAGTGTTCCGCATTGAGTGGAACGATAAGTTCAGTTCGCAACTCCTATTCGTTTGTTTCTGGAATTAAGTGTATAAGGAGAATAACCTATGCAACTCGGAAGGTTAAAACTAACGCCACAAAACCTCGCTATTATTGGCGTTGTACTGGCAGTGCTGGTCGCTGGGGTCATCATTTTTGCTGAAGACCTCGGCTTATCCGGTACGTCTGCCGATCTGACAGATACAGATGGGGATGGCTTGCATGATCGCATTGACAAGTGTCCTAATGAAGTCGGCCCAATCGATAATCGCGGGTGTCCGGTGGAAACTGCTGACAATGGCAGTATAGACCCCAATAGCAATCTGGCTCAAGGCGATAACGATGGCGATGGTATTAAGAACATCGACGATAAATGCCCGTTGCGCGGCGACGAAGGTAATGGTATCGATGCTGATGGGTGTCCTATTGAGGTTGGCGCTGGCGGGCAGCCAACGGCTGATGATTCTGATGGCGATGGTGTGCCGAATGATGTGGATGCCTGCCCCAATGATGGCGACGCCGGTTGGGGTGTTGATACCCAGGGTTGCCCCTTCTATGACTCGGATGGAGATGGCGTTTTTGATCACGCCGATGCGTGTCCCAATGCGGGTGATGAAGGCAACGGAGTCGCTCCTAATGGTTGTCCCAATCCGGCTGGCGTTGCGCAAAATCCGAACGATGGCCGTGTTGACAAAGCCAGTTTGACCGTTTCTGCTCAGTGTGGCGATGGCGAAGTTATTTTCATCATCACCAACACGGGTGATGCTGGCGCAGAAGGCCGGATGGCTGTTGGTACTGCCTGGAATTTCCTGGTTGATGAGGTTTCACAACAAACGGGTACGACACAAGTCCTCGATGGTAAAGCCAGCCAAACGTTAACCTTCCCGCTTCAACCTGGCTCACATAAATATCGCCTGATTGTGGATCAGCCTCAAGGACATCCCGGTACAGGTATTACGCAGGCGGACACGACATGTGCGGGTGATGACCAACCGCCGACCGATGTATGCCCGAACATTCCCGACGTTCAGGTCGAAATTCCTGACGGGTTGATCATGGACGACAACGGTGATTGTGTGGAACCGCCGACCGACGTGTGCCCGAACATT
>JAFGJA010000335.1 GCA_016929355.1 Anaerolineae bacterium
CAAGCGAAATCAAGGCAAAAATTCCTTAGCTTAATGCCTATGGAGCAAAGTCCCTCCCTGCCTGCGGGGAGGGATTTAGGGTGGGGTCAAACAGTTTTCCGTACACGCTAACCCTTTTGCGCCCCCTAAAAGTTGGGCGGGATTATGGTGATGCAGCGCAGTACGATGTATACTGGTGGGTGATAATTGGCACATACTTTGGATGATCGCTAATGGTTTCAGAACAACAGCCTGATACACAGGAGATTTCCTTCCACACCCAGGGACCCATTCCGCCGGATGCTGAACAGCTCTACGTGCCGCGCAAAGCGGACGAAGCGCTGTCCAAACATATTAACAAGCGCTCCTATGTGGCTTTGATTGGTCCGCGCTTGAGTGGTAAATCGAGTATGCTGCTGCGCCAATGGGCGCGCCTGCGCGATTCGCCACTGTATATCCCGGCCTATATCTCGCTCGGCTCGATGACCAGTCTCAATGAGCAGGATTGGTTCAGCCAACTTCATGTCCAGATCGCGCGGCAAACCAACGGCTTGCTCCGGTCCCCCCGCGATCCTGCGCCGCACGCGCTGGCTCTGCAAGAAGAATTGGTCATGGCGATGGAAGATCAACTGCGGGGCAAAGTGCTGGTCATTATGCTGGACAAGATCGAGGTCACGCCGGAAGCCGTCACCACCGCGTTTTTCGCCACCGTGCGCGAGATGTTCACCAATCGCTGGATGCGGCAAGCGCTGCAAAATATCGTATTTGTGCTGGCGGGGCGTTTTGTGCCCGACGATCTGATCAAAGACCCGGCAATCTCCCCCTTCCGCGTGACCGAAACCGTCTATATTGAAGATGCTGATCTGGAAGGCGTGACCAAACTCATTTCATGGCTCGCCAACGAAAAACGCCAGATCGCTTCGGATGTACCCTCCCGTATTCACGAATGGACCGAAGGCGACGTTTACCTGACACATAAGCTCTGCGCGGGCTTATCGCAGGATGTTCCCGACGGCTCGATCCTGATGGCGGATGTGGATCGCGCGGCGCGGCGGCATCTCTACGAAGATGACATTTTCCGCAAAATGTGGATGAATATCAGCAGCAGTCCCGAAATGGCGGAATTGATCTTAACGCTGCTCGATCACCGCGAGCAGATCAAGTTCACGCTGCTGCAACGGCATATCATGAATGCGTGGTTGGAAGGCGCGATCAAATCGGACACGCAAGGCCATTGTGTGCTGCACAGCCTGGTGCATGAGAGCGTATTTTACTCGCTGCAAAGCACGCGGAGCGGGCATCCCAAAGTCCAACGCGCGCACGCGATGAATCTGCACGAGGATAATACCGTGCTGCGGGACCGCTACCGGCTGGATCATGTGCTGCACCCCGGCCTGACGAGTTACGTGTATCGCGCCACTGATATTGAAACGGGCGAAGCAGTGGCCGTTAAGCAGTTGATGGTTTCGCGCGAACTTAACGAAATGGCGTGGCATCGTTTCCAGCGCGAAAGTGACGCGCTCAAACACCTGGATCACCCGCACATCGTCAAGCTGATCGATGCCTTCCGCGAAGGCGATTTCGAATATATCGTGATGGAATACGTCTACGGCGGGTCGCTGTTCGAACGCCTGAACCGCGAGGGGCGTTTACCGCTCCGGCAGGCGTTGGATATTGGGATCAAGGTGGCCGACGCGCTGCATCATGCCCACGAGCGCGGCATCATTCACCGCGACATCAAGCCGAGCAACGTCATGCTGACCCACGATTATTCGCCCCGGCTGGCGGATTTTGGCGTCGCGCGCCTGAACTATCACCAGCGCGTCACCCTGCCGCACACCGTCATCGGCACGACGCCCTATCTCAGTCCTGAAGGCGTGATGGGCCAGACGATTGATGCGCGCGGCGATGTATGGTCATTGGGCGTGATGCTGTTCGAAATGCTGGCCGGGACGCTGCCCTTTGTGGGCCGCACCGACGATCTGATCGCTAACGCCATCCTGGATAACGATCCGCCCGATCTCCGGCAGATTCGGCCCGACATTCCTGATAATGTGTGGGCGATGATCGGCAAAATGATGGAAAAAGCGCCCTCACAGCGCATGGAATCAGCCGCCGCAGCGCGGGACGCCATGAAAGCCGTCCAACGCGAAGTGCTGGCCCAGGCGTTGAACGGCAATCATACGGGAAAATAGATACCTCACCCCCCAGCCCCCTCTCCAAGTTTGGCGAGGGGAAGTCAGGTAGAAGGCAAAGATACGTTATGGTCGCGGCAACACAACGCATTACGGTAGAGGAATTTGAACGGCTGGCCTCGCGTCCCGCAAACGTTGACCGGCGGCTGGAATTTATCGCGGGGGAGGTCGTCGAATTGGTTCCCCACCAGTATTGCAGCCAGATTGCAGGTCGGATTATTGTCCGGTTGGGGGCATTCGTCGAGCAGCACAACCTGGGTTATTACTCTGTGCCGGATGGCGGGTTTAAAATTGGCGACAACCGCGTCATGCCCGATGTGGCCTTTGTCAGCAACACGCGGCAGACCACGCCTTCTCATGAAACCTGGGCCAGCGTCGTTCCCGATCTGGCAATTGAAATCATTTCACCCTCAGATCGGGTGAAGGATGTCACGAACAAAATCGCTATTTATCTGGCGGCGGGCGTCACGGTCTGGCTCATTGATCCTGAGGATCACACCCTGACCATACACAAATCCGGCGAAGCACCGCAAACATGGGGACCGGATGATGGTGTGCATGGGGAAGATCAGTTGGCCGGTTTTACGCTGGTGATCAAAGACATTTTTCCCGAATAGACTTTGCGCCGCTTGTTAGTTGGGTAAAGGGTAGCTGATGATCAGGATACTCATCGCCGTCGGGCTATTTTTCGTGTTTGTCCCGGTGGGCCAAGCCGCCAACACGTTACGCGGCCTGCTGCACTGGCTTAAAGCGGTGCGTGACATCACCAGCAACCTGCCAAAAATAGGGAACTGATCAGCGAACACTATCACAGTTTAGGCGATCAGGCTGTTTTCTTGTTTATATTTAAGAGGGGAAAACGGTGACAAGAAGAAAATCATATCGGCGTCGCAGAAAAGCATCCAACGATCCAGCAACAATGGCTGTGGGTTGTGCTGGGCTATTTATTATTTTCGTGTTGTTGGTCGCGTTTGGCGGATCAAATAATTCAGACAATAGTGTCACACTTCCAACCAGAACTCCATATCCAACCAGAACTCCGCACCCAACTTCTGATTTGATTTGCGGAAAATGCAGTGATATGACCTCATGTGCACAATCTAAACGCTGTTTGGACGCTGGTTACACAAATTTAGATAGTGATAATGATGGTGTTCCCTGCGAGTCCATTTGTCCAGGAGGATGATCAAATCACCCCCAAGTTAGGGTAATCTGGGGCAAATTCTCTAAACAGAAGTAATTTACACTGAAGAAATACGAA
>JAFGJA010000336.1 GCA_016929355.1 Anaerolineae bacterium
AACGGCGCGATCACCCCTGATTGACGCGCCAATAAAATGATCTGGTGTTGTTCGGTGGGCGGCACTTCGGTGATACGCTGTTCAAGCAGTTTTTCCGACATGCCTAACACACGCGGTTTGTTTAGAATTTCATCGAGCAACCGGCGCATTTCGGCTTGCTGTGAACGGTGGAATGCTGTTGTTCGTAGTCGTGGTGATCCAGGAGTTGTTTCAAGCGCTTCGAGCGCTTCAAGAACTTCCTCAATTCCAGCAGTATCAGCAGCAATTTCGCCCTCAGTGGTATTTTCCGCCACCTCTGGCATAGTCTCCGCCGCCGCTTCCATCGAGTCTTCAGCACTATCTACGGCAGGCTCCTGCTCACCCAAAAGCGACAACACCGCGATCACCTGCCCGACACCATCCTGATTATGCAATGCTTCCTGGATCGTTTTGCTCTGCTCGTAACAAGCGCGTGCCTCGTCGTATTGTTCCTGCCGGTGATGCGCGATGCCGCGAAACAGCCAATAGGCTCCTTCCAGGCTGCGTGTAAACCGCATTTCGCCTTCGCTGAGATTAAAACTATTTTCTTCGTGCGCCTCATCCAACAGCGCGCGGCAAATATCGAACTGTTGGTAACGCAGCGATTTTTCAAATTCACTGAACCAGCCCACTAACCCCGCGTGTGAACTGCGGGCATATTCCTCCCGCACTCCGCCCACAACGAGTCTGCTGTGTGGTTTACTGGCGGGCCGGGTCAATTCCTGCCCATCGCCATCCACGTCGGTGTATTGGTAAGCATATACTTTTTGATCCGAAGAAGCCGCCGCGATGTATTGCGCATCAGCAGAAAGGGCAACCGCATAGATGCGCCCATTCAATTTTTCTTTGATCACGCGCCGGTTGCGTTGATAATCGAACAGATAGATCGCGCTGTCATTTGCACCAACCACCATATACTGCCCATCAGGGGAAAGGTCCAGCCCGTAAATGGCCTCTTCAGTCTGCGTGGACCACAACACCTCGCCCTGATCGTCCAGCAAATAAGCAGTAGCGGATTTACCACCCGCCGCGCAAAATTGACCATCCGGCGTGATCGCCAGCGCATTCACCAGATCGCCCGTCTGGAACCGCCAGCGCTCGTTACCCTCAAAATCCAACCCGTATACATGCCCATCGTTCGATCCGGCAACTAACACACGCGCCTCATCTGCCACACGCACCCCGGCATACACGCGCCCTTCGGTCTGGAACCGCCAACGCTGTTCGCCCGCCCGATCAAAGGCGTACACATGCTGATCATCAGAACTGGCGAAAATCAGCGCGCCATCCGCCGTAACCGCCACCTGCCGGATCGGTTCATCCAATTCGCGCTTAAACAACAACTCGTCGTGTTGATCGAAGGCATACAGGTGTTTATCTTCCGAACCAAGCACCACTAAACTCGCGTCAGGCGTGGTCGCAATGCCCCATACGCTGCCCTCAGTTTCATACGTATGCAGCAAGCGCCCGCTATAATGCCAGCGATACGCCTTATGACCGCGTTGGAGCGTGCTGGTAATGAAACTATCTGCATCCTCCGCCAGCGCGATCCGGTTGACAACCCCTGCCGTGCGTCCGGTCCACAACAACCGCCCGGCCATATCCATAAACAGCACATCGCCGCTCTGCCCCCCCGCGATGATAAAACGCTTGTCACGGGTCATCGCCACCGCGTAGAGCTTATTTGTCGTTAGATGCTGCCACAGCGACTTAAACGGCGGCGTGCGATCCCCCCGGAGAAATGAGCGGCCACCGGGCCGATCACGAGACGAGCGATCTTCATCTGCGCGTAAGGCCGGGTCACGTTCAACACCCCGTACAAAAGTCATGATTCACCCTCATAAAGATGCTGCGTAACGAATAAAGGCGAGGCCCAGGTTTCGTCCTGACCGTCGCGCTGATGGGCTACTTGCCGCGCGTGCAACACCGCGTATTCTGGCACAAAGGGGTCAGCGAGCAACCGCTCATAAAACTGCTGCACAAACTGCTGCCGCCCCTGGTTGGTCACATGCCACCGAAAACCTAATACTGCCGGAATCCCGGCCTCAACAAATGCCCCCATCACGCCGAGATGATCCCCGGCACTGAGGGTAATGCCATCCCACTCTTGCGGCCCCAGACAGGCGCTAATCGTAAACAAGCGTGTTGCGCCAGCCGGTAATAAATCGACCAACTCGCGGACCGGGATCAGGATTTGCCCGGTGCGTGGTTCATGCGCCGCCCCGAACAGTAACCCACTATTTTGATCATTGGCGCGATCATGGTACACCTGCCCGGTGTAATGGATGATGTGATAGGGTTGGCGCAGCGCGGCCCGAATACCATCTAATCCCATGCTACCCGTATACACCACGTCGATCTCTAGCGGCAGATTGGCGCGATCCGCAGATGCACGCAAATCGGTTTCCAGGCTGGCGATTTCTTCATCCGCCGCGACCAACCACGCCCCCGACGATACCAACAACACGCGCAAGGCTTCGCCCGCTTCACGCAGCCGCGCGATCAAAGCCCAAAACGATTCGCGTGTGTGAGCCGGTACGCCGGTCATCTGGCGGCAAATCGGGTAGCGCAGCGCAAGCGGACCAAAGCGATCATGCAACAGTTCATAGGGCACACTCAAATAGTCGCGCGGACCGGCAAAGGCCAGCGTCAAGGTATCCATCGGGCGGGTAAAGCGCCGCGCCCGCATCAGTTCGCGCGCGAGCATGGGATCAGCGTTCAGCAAACCCTGATACAGATGCCCGCCGATTTCACGCGCTGTATAACGCCACGATTCGCGGCCTGCGTCATCGTCCTGCTGGTGATACATGGCGATAAAGCGCCCTAAGTCGTTCATTTGCACATTCAACGTACCAAAATCCACCTGCCACCCTTCGACACGCGGCCCATGAAACAACCGCGAACCACTCACGCGAAAGGTCATGCTGCGATCTGCGGCGTTCTGAATCGTGACAACCGTCGTGGCGGGCGGGCGGGGAGCGGGACGAGACTCAGAGCGCGGTCTAGACTGCCGCCGAAACCGCGAAAAGCGCGGGCGGGGCGGTGACTCCGGTGGCATATCCTCTGAAGACAGCAGTTCAAACAGACTATCATCCGCCTGAGTCGAGTCGTCGTGTTTATCCGTGTGATCACTATGTTCGTTCGGATCAGGTTGATTGTCGTCGTGCTGCGGCGCGTCTTGGTTGACCATACATATCCTTGTTAAATGATGTAAAACTGCCGGTTACAGCTAATTTTATCCCCGAACCACCGGAAAAAGGCGGCATTACCCTCCGGCCCCAATACCATCGCCACATACCACGCATCGGCGAAAAACTGGCGGTGCATGAAGCGATCATGATCGGAGAAAAACAATTCGGTAGTCTGCTCTAGATCATCCGCCGCCAACGCGATCTTGACCAGATGGGTGTGATACCAGCCCACCATTTGCTTGCCGGGATGTTCGTCCTTCAGGCGCGCGCGGAGATTCTGCCACGCCTCGAAATTGTAGTGCAGTTCGGTAATGTTGGCGGTGGCCCCTTCCGCAAAAATGTGATCCGTGATCTCGACCAGATAACGCGCCGTATCACCGGATTCCGCGTTGCGATAGACCTGTCCCACCAAAACACCGCCCTGCTCAATCTGCACATCCTGCCGCGCGATGGCTTGCAACGCCTCAAACGCCGCGTGTTTGATGTAGATACGCACATCGTCTTGCTGCTCGGCATTGGGTGTGACCAGTTCTACCGCGCTGACCAGTGGCACATCCTGCACGCGCAGCACGGTAAACTCGGCGGGGGATTTGATCGGCAGTTCCGG
>JAFGJA010000337.1 GCA_016929355.1 Anaerolineae bacterium
GATCACGAACGATAAATCACGGTTTGGTCACGCTGCATTATGATACTATAATTATGTTAATTGACAATCGGCAAGGAGGAAGTTATGTCGAAAGAAGCTCTCACCACTATCGTAAGCCGGTGTCTCACCGATGAAAACTATCGCCAGCAGCTCATATCCGATCCTGATGCAGCGTTGGCCGACTATGATCTGGAAGAAGATGAAGCCAAGATGGTGCGCAGCCTGCCTTCGGATGCCTTCGATGAATTGACGATGGACCTTGAAGATCGTCAATCAAAATCGGGCTTCCTGGGCGGACTCTCGCTGTTTAGTGGCAAGGATGGCGCGATTGATGCCAGTTCGGTGGTTGATCTGCTGACCAAGAAATACGGCGGTCATTAATTCCGTTTTTACGCAGTCAAACGGGCATACCCCACTTCCGTGAATGCCGTATGCCCGTTTTCACCGGCGAACATCACCGCACAGACACTTGAGGTTGATCGAGTGCCGTATAAGCACGCTTGATACCCTCTGCTGCCAACCTAAACAAATGCGACTCGCATTTGCAATCTGACGATCCAAAGCCAGGCATCGGAACATGCGCCGCCGATAGCGCTGCCAACTTACGCACCCATATACATTCCAAACGTTCCGGTACGGCCCGCCACCAAATAGCTGTGATTGGCGCAACCACCGTGAGATAGTCAATATGCCAATGCAGCTTCTTAGCGGGGCGCAAATGACGCGATAATCGTGCATGGAGTCCACCGGGACCGTGCGCGCTGCCAATATAGGCATAGTCCCCCACATCACATACCCATTCGCCCAGTTTGCCAATTTGCAGTACCACCGGCGCATCCACGCGCAGCAGCAGCGCATAAGTGCCCGCTATTTTCGGAAAATTCGTAGGATTCATGACATTGCTCACTAGGGTAAATTGCATAAATATCTTGCATCCGGCGTAGGGCGTGTTATGATACCTGATGGCTGTATAACCTTCTCGATTGTACGCGATGCTAATCGCTTTGACCTTAGAAAGAGAGCTTAACTCATGGCACTGACAACCGCACAGATTGAATCCCTGCTCGGCGATGAAGCCGAATACCTGCTGGGACACGAAAGCAAGACCATTTCGAAAGATTTGCTGTACCTGCCCAGCCCGACCTTTGTTGATGACGTGTTTGCCGTTTCGGATCGTTCGATCCCGGTGCTGCGCAGTTTGCAGCAGTTGTTTGATCATGGTCGTTTGGGCGGCACAGGTTATATGTCGATTCTGCCTGTTGACCAGGGCATTGAACACACGGCTGGCGCATCGTTTGCCCCGAACCCCATCTATTTTGATCCCGAAGCCATTGTTGAATTGGCGATTGAAGGTGGCTGCAACGCCGTTGCCTCAACGCTGGGTGTTCTGGGCGCAGTGGCCCGCAAATACGCGCACAAAATCCCGTTTGTGCTCAAATTCAACCATAATGAATTGATGACTTACCCGAACAAATACGATCAAATCTTCTTCGCGCAGATCGAGCAAGCGCGCGATATGGGGGCAGTGGCCGTTGGTGCGACCATCTACTTTGGTTCGCCCGAATCCAGCCGCCAGATCGTTGAAGTGAGTCAGGCCTTCAAAGCCGCACACGAAATGGGGATGGCAACCATCCTGTGGTGCTACACCCGTAACAACGCCTTCAAGAAAGATGGCACGGATTACCACGTCGCCGCCGACACCACCGGTCAGGCCGATCATCTCGGCGCGACCATCGAAGCCGACATCGTGAAGCAGAAGTTGGCGGAAAACAATGGCGGGTTCAAGGCCATCGGCTTTGCCAAGTACAGCAACAAGATGTATGATAAATTGTCCTCGGATCACCCGATTGATCTGTGCCGCTATCAGGTGGCGAACGGCTACATGGGCCGCGTGGGTCTGATCAACAGTGGTGGCGCATCCGGCGAAAACGACATGGCACAAGCCGTCCGTACCGCCGTGATCAACAAGCGCGCGGGCGGTATGGGCCTGATCAGTGGTCGTAAAGCCTTCCAGCGCCCGATGGAAGAGGGTGTCGAAATCCTCAATGCGATTCAGGATGTATATCTCAACGATGGCGTGACCATTGCCTAATCGCCTGACGATTTAGCATGTCTGTATCAACAGGGGCAGCCCACCAACGCTGCTCCTGTTTTTTTGGTTATATGGTGGACTAAGCGAGGAATTATGTCTCATTTTTCAGTCGATTTGACCGGACAAGTCGCGCTCGTCACCAACGCCGGAACCGACATCGGGCGTGCAATTGCGCTGGCGCTGGCGGCATCCGGCGCGGCGGTTTGCGCGCATGACATCAATCCGAATCGCGCCGATCAGGTGGTTGAGGCGATCCAGGCGGACGGCGGACGCGCGATCAGTTGGGTCGGAGATATTTCAAACCGCTTTCAAGTCGCCGCCATGATCGAAGCGCTGCGCGATGCCTTCGGCGGTTTGCACATTCTGATCAACGTCGCCATCACGGACAAACGCGCGCCCTTGCTCACGTTGGATGAATATGATTGGCGGCGCGTGCTGGCCTTGAATCTGACCGGGGCGTTTTTCTGTACGCAGTTGGCAGC
>JAFGJA010000035.1 GCA_016929355.1 Anaerolineae bacterium
CGGCCTCAAGGTGATGAGCATGGGCTTCCTGGCGGACCCGAATACGCCGGTCATCTGGCGCGGGCCAATGCTGCATGGCGCAGTCCGGCAGTTCTTCGAGGATGTCGCCTGGGGCGATCTGGATTATATGATCGTCGATCTGCCACCCGGAACCGGCGATGTCCAGTTGAGTCTGGCGCAATCCGTGCCGCTCACGGGCGCGGTTATCGTCACGCAGCCGCAGAGCGTGGCGGTGGATGATGCGCGGCGCGGTTTGGCAATGTTCGAAAAGCTGAACGTGCCGATCGTGGGCGTGATCGAGAATATGGCGGGCGATCTGTTTGGCGAAGGTGGCGGCGAGCAGTTAGCCACTGAGCGCAATGTGCCATTCCTGGGCCGCGTGCCGTTGGTGGCCAGCGTGCGCGTCGGTGGCGATAACGGGCATCCGGTAGTAGCCGACGATCCCGACTCGCCCGCCGGAGCCGCGTTCCACACGCTCGCGCAATCCGTCGCCGCGCAGGTGAGCATGACGCTGCTGGCGGATAAAAACGTGATTCCGTTGAAGGTGATCAAGTAATCACCGAAGATGTCGTAGGGGCCGATCAACGTGTCGGCCCAGGGCGAGGCGTCGCCTCGCCCCTGCACTCATCAACATCCGTAGATTTCTAAGAAACCTTACGGACAACTGGGATTGCGCTGGGTGAATTCGCCCATCGCCAGAAACTCATCTTCCGGCAAACCGAGCGTGGTCGTGACCCCATCAACCTCTTGCAACAAGTGCCGGTACAACACGCCATTCTCATCTTTTTGCACAACGGTGATGAAGTTAGTGGTAATCGCGCCCCGTTTACCATCCAACCGCACCGGACCACTCGGCCCCGCAAAAGCCATTGTATCCAGCGCGGCCCGGAATGCAGCCTGTCCACCGGACAGATCGCCCTCCACTGCCGCCAGCGCTAACAAGGCGGCTTTGGTATTCACATAATAGGTCAGCGCAAAATAGGACGGGTAGTTGTAGCCATCGGGGTATTTCGCCTGATACGTAGCGACAAAATCCTGCCACTGGGGATTGGGATTATCGTCCGCCGTGGGGCCGCCGGTCACGATCCCCAACAGGTAATCCGCCAGCCCGCCTTCGGTCAACACAGATTGATCCGTCGTAATCGCCCCGCCAAAAATCGACTTCGTTCCGCCGACCTGTTCGTATTGGCGCAAGAAATCAATCGCATCCGTGCCGCCCAACGCGACAAAGATCGCATCCGCTTCATCAGGGATCGCGGCAATCACGTTATCATACGCTTTGGTTCCCAGGGGAACCCACAACTTTTCGATCACATGACCCCCCATCGGACAAAACTCCGTCATGAAGCCGCCGATCTGCGCGTAGGGATACGAATAATTCTCGGCCAGCGTCACGACCCGCCGCAAATCAAGCTGCTCATACGCATAACGACCCAAACCCGCCATACACTGCGTTCCGGTCAACGCAAAGTTGTAGAAATTGGGGGATGGATGATCAAGTGTGAGCAGTTGCGCGCCCGATGCCCCATTAATGAAAGTGCGATCAGGATACCCTTGGGCTAAATCGCGGATGCCTAACCCTTCCGTCCCGGACAGCGGCCCAATGATAAAATCGACGCGCTGCTTCTTGATTAAATCCTCGGCCTTATAGTTGGTGCTGTCCGGCAAGCCTAATGTACCTTCAATCGCCAACTCAATCGATTGACCAGCAATTTCGCCACCGAACTCATCAACGGCAATTTCGACTCCGCGTATGCCATCTTTGCCCAAGACTTCAAACGGCCCAAACAGGGTGGCTAATACGCCAATCTTAATTGGATTCATGATCGTTACTTCCTCACATTCCGGCCCATTTCAGACAAATATCTAGATATATTGTATCATAGATTAATTAAGGATAAAATGAAAATAAAGCGAAATTCATTTCTCAATAATGACAAATGATCTAGAGGAGTGACGTAGGGGGCGCTTATTGGTAAGCTTGGATTGTACGCCAAAGCACACGCGCACGGGTATATAACTATAGCTAAACCAATTTCACCAGAAGAGGACTATCATGAGCGACAATGGCTTAATCACCTTGCTCCAAACTCAGCTAGCACGGTATCCGCAGAGCGAGGTAGCTGATATATATAAATTGCTGCATCAGGCCACGTTTGGCCCCGGCCACCTGATCGACAATAAACGCGCCGCGCGTGAATTTCTAGAGCAGGAATGTGACCAACTCACCCCATCAACAGAGGCGGCATTGGTCGAAAACATTCACCCCACAGGCGCGATAGTGCGGGTGCATTTGCGGCCCTATCTGGCGTTGGGCGCGCGTTTGAATTGGCTGTTGGATGCTTTCGTGCGGGCAGCGAAACAGGTCGCAGGTGATCCGGCGGTGATGGCGGCGCGTTGGCAGCAGTTCGAGAGCTATTGCGAAACGGCGTGTACATCCGGCAACGCAAAAAACAACTCAACGGGCAACGTGACTAACAAAGCCCAAGCCCCCTCCTTATCGCTGCGCGAGGCGCAGTTATTCGGCAAGTTCCGCGCGGCGGAAGGCTGGCCCGCCGTGCATCATTCGCCCACGTATGCAACTGCTTACCAACCCAAATACCGGGTTTTGACGTGCAAGGAAGCCGAAGCCTTATGCGCGCGGCTCAAAGTGCCGTTTGCGCCGATCTAAAAAACCTGGTGAATTCACCACAGAGACACCAAGATCACAGAGCAAATACAGGAGAAAAACAAGAAAAAATCAATAACCAAACAAATCGTGTGGGCCAACTCCGATTATCAAAATGATATTGTCTGGGCCGACCAGCGTGTCGGCCCAGACAAAACTAGGCTACGCTGTACTAGGATGAGGAATTCGTCGCGCGCGGCAGGGTAAACGTAAAGGTGCTGCCCTGCCCCTCTTGACTCTCCACGCCAACTTCGCCGCCCAACTGTTCAACGATGCGCTGTACAATCGATAAGCCCAACCCGTGACCCTCGACCTTGCGCACTTGCTCCAGGCGCGTAAACGGCGTGAACAATTTATCCAACTGATCGGCGGGAATGCCCACGCCATTATCGCGCACCCAAAACCGCACCGTTTTTTCTAACGGCGTTGCACCGAGTTCGATGCGCGGCGGCGATCCGCCATATTTGATCGCGTTGCTGATGTAATTGGTCCAGACTTCTTCCAACCAGGGCGCATACCCGCACACCACCGGCCAATCACCCGGTACGATAATCTCCGGGTTAGCGGATACGATCATCCACGATAACCGTTCCTGCGCCGCCTGGACCACCAACCCCATATCGACGGGCTGCGAGGCCACATCCTGCCGGCTCACATGCGCTAACAACATCAACTCATCAATAATCGCCGCCATCTTGTGCGCCGACGATTCAATCGCTGACAGCGAAATCTCAAAATCGGCATCCGACATGCTTTTGCCATCGGCGCGCATCACGTCGGCAAACCCCAGGACCACCGCCAGCGGATTCTTCAAATCGTGAGCGACCATGTGCCCGTAAGCGTTCAAGTCCTGGATCAATTGCTCGCGCTCGACTTCGACCTCTTTACGCGGCGTAATATCGCGCACAACGGTGGTCACATATTTACGCCCATCGCGGCGGACCAACACCCCATTAGCCGCCTCAATATAGACGATGGTCCCATCGCTGCGCTGGCGTTTGCGCTCCACCGGAACCCCCAGATCACCCGCCAACATTTGGGCATAGTGCGCCTTAGCCAGATCAACCTGATCAGGGGGCGTGATAGCGGAAAAATGCTGGCCGATGATTTCCTCCCGCCGGAAATTGTAAATCTCGCAATAGGCGTCATTCACCAAAACATACCGGCCTTCTTCATCGTTCACGCAAATGCCAATCGGCACAACGTTCAGCAGATCGGCTACGAATCGGCGTTCCGCTTCAAGACTTTGTTCCGCCAGGACCTGATCGGTAATGTCCACCGAAATCCCGACCAGGCCGACGATCTCGCCCTGCTGTCCGGTCAACGGCAGTTTGTCCGTGCGTGCCCAACGCGGCCCTTTCA
>JAFGJA010000338.1 GCA_016929355.1 Anaerolineae bacterium
ACGGTGCGCTGCGCGAGTAGTTCCGCGCGCAGATCGTCATCCAACATCCCCAACGCCAACAGCGATTCGGATTGCTTCAAGCGCGGACGCAGCAGGATCACGTAAAACACGGTGATGGTCAGCACCATCAGAAATGCGCCGATCATGATAATGGCTAACGCCTGGACTTGCTCTGGGTCTAGCATAAATTGAGACTCCCTGAACATCCTGTATTATAGTGCGAGTCTTCACGGAAAAGAAACTTGTGCTACAATACGCCGCCGGAGGATGATCCTCCTACCAACAAATAGGTAGGGGCGGGTTTGCAAACCCGCTCAGGGCGACTTTACAAAATCGCCCCTACAAACACCTGTAAAGGGCAGTCACCACAACAGCATTGAAAGAAGGAGTTTCATGCACATTCTTGTAGCCAACGATGACGGTGTTTTCGCGCCCGGTATTGCGGCGCTGGCGGCGGCAATGGTCCCCCTGGGTAAAGTGTCCGTCGTGACATGCAGCGAAAATCGCAGTGCCATCGGCCACCGCAAAACCATGCACAAACCGATCCGCATTGATCCCGTAGACCTCGCCATTGAGGGCGTGACCGCTTACGCGACAGATGCCTCCCCCTCGGATTCGATAGCGGTAGCGCTGCTGGGCCTGCTCGATGAACCGGTTGATCTGGTCGTGTCGGGCATTAATCGCGGGCCGAACATGGGGCAAGACCTCACCTATAGTGGGACTGTCTCAGCCGCGTTCGAAGCGGTGATCTTTGGCAAACCGGCGCTGGCCTTTTCGCTGTTAGCGCGCGAAGCGGATGCCGATTACAGCGCGGCGGCGGCGATTGCGCAAAAACTCGTCCGGCAGAATTTCCACACCCAACTACCGCCCCTCACCCTATTGAATGTCAATATCCCGGCTTTACCTCTGGATCAGATCAAAGGCGTTAAAATCGTGCGGCAGGGCGTGCGCACCTATAACGATGTCCTGATCAAACGCATCGATCCCTATGGGCGGCCCTATTATTGGATCGGCGGCGCTGAACCTAGCGGCAATACGGATGATCCCGATACCGATCTGTGGGCGATACATAACGGTTACGTATCAATCACGCCCGTTCATTTGAACATGACCAATCAGGCTTTTATGCAAACAATGGAAACGTGGGATATTGACGTATCGTGAAACTGTGAAACGGCGCACGCTGGCAAACACCTTACTCATCGTCTATAATTCAGACCTTCTGAGAGCGCTCCCGCCTAATTCATGACCGTCCTAGTTAGCTCGATCAGGTAATTGTGCTGTGCCAGCGAATAACACACGATCATATCCGAATTCACAACCAACACCACGCTCACAAAACCTGGAGGACATCGCCGCCAAAGCGGGCGTGTCGCGGTCAACCGTGTCGCGGGTGATCAATAACGAACCGCATGTCAGCGAAAAAACGCGCCACAAAGTATTGGCCGTGATCCAGGCAGAAGGCTTCACGCCCAATCCGGCGGCGCGGGCGTTGGTCACACAGCGAACGCAGGTGATCGGCGTGGTGATTCCCCAGGTTCCATTGATCCTGTTCGAAGATGCCTACTATTTTCCGACGCTATTGCAGGGCATTTCGCGCGTGACCAATGCGCGCGATTATTCCATGCTGCTGTGGCTTGGTCAGGCGGATGGCGACGAGGAACGCTTTTACAACCGCATCATCTCCAACCGCCTGATGGATGGCGTGATCATCGCTTCGGCAGGCGAAAATTACCCGCTCATTGATCATTTCTTGCGCGTGCAAACCCCGTTCGTCCTGGTCGAACGCCCCGCGCGCCGCCATGATCAAAACCGGATCAGCTACGTGACCATCGACAATATCGCCGCCGCGCGAGAGGCGGTAACGCACCTGATCCGGTTAGGCCATACCCGGATCGGCACAATCACGGGTAATCTCGCGATTGCTGATGGCATTGACCGGTTGGAAGGATATAAACAAGCGCTGTACGCCGCCCATTTGCCCGTCGATAACCGGTTGATCGCGGTGGGCAATTTCACCTACCACAGTGGTTATGAGGGTGCGCAAAAGCTGCTTGCGCAGGTCGGTGATCATCAATCCGGCAAGGCGCTTGATGCGATCTTTGTGGCGAGTGACATCATGGCGCGCGGCGTCGTGGAGGCGTTGCAGGAAGCCGGGCTGAATGTACCGGATGACATCGCGCTGGTCAGTTTTGACGATCTGCCCACCGCGCAGCAGGTCAGGCCACCACTCACCAGCGTCCATCACCCGGTTGAGGAAAAAGGTGCGCACGCTGCCGACATACTGATCGATCTGATCGAGGCGGATGATCCCGTGCCGCAGCAGATCATGCTACCGACAGAGCTAATCATTCGCCAATCCTGCGGCGAGTATTAAAACCCCCACTTCTGCTCTTTGCATTTCGCTAAAAATTCACGCCTGAAACTTGCTTCCCTGGTTTTCTCTGAGTAGTATAGAGTTTACAAGTAAATTTTGCTCCGTTGCAGCCCACTGATCCCAATAGTATTTTTACGCTTGCATAACCTGATGGTGGAGTTTAGATTATATGGTTCAGCCAGCCAAAATTTTAGTGGTCGATGATGAAGCCGGCGTGCGGTTTTATTTGCAGGATGCGCTTGAAAACGAAGGGTATCATGTTGTGACCGTCGATAGCGGCGAAGCGGCGCTCGAAGTGATCGAATCCGAGTCATTTCAGTTAGCGCTGCTTGATCTCAAAATGAAGGGCATCGGCGGGATGGAAGTGCTCAAGACATTGGCCGAAGAAGCGCCCGACACCGCGATTATCGTCCTGACCGCGCACGCCTCCCTGGAAACATCGGTGGAAGCGCTGCGTTGGGGCGCGCACGATTACCTCTTTAAACCGGTTAAATCGAGCGAACTGCTTGAAAGCGTGCGCACCGGATTGCTCAAACAACAGCGCGCCTCCCGCCAGAAGAATCTGCTGGCGCAATTGGAACACAGCCTGACGCGCAACCTCGAAGAAATCCGCGCGGCAGTGGTCCACCAGCATGAAGGCAGCGATACCGGCGCAGGCGAAAAACCACCTGACGCCCCCCCCAGCCGCCTCCAGATCGACAAAGTGCGCCACGAAATTACACTGGATGGCTATCCCCTGGAACTCAGCCCCACCGAATTTGATTTTCTGGTCTGTCTCGTCACCGATGCGCCGCGCGTGTTATCGGCGCAAGAAATTGTCCGGCGGGTGCAGGGGTATGAAACCGAACCCTGGGAAGCGCGCGATATGGTGCGTTATCATGTGTACCGCATCCGTCAGAAGATTGAAGCCACCACCGGCCAAACAGATGTGATTCAAACGGTACGGGGTATCGGCTATGCCATCAATGAAAAGTTTATCTGAACGGCGTCTTTAAACACCGTCATCGTCCCTCACCACAAAAGCGACCTCTAACGGATCGGTTTTGCGATTTGCAAACAGAGTTGCCACACAACACAAACGGCACAATGCCGCTTTATGTGGTTAGATCAACACCAGAGAACGCCATTGATTGTTGCGACGGAGACCACGCATCAATGGCACAAATCGCCAACATCATCACAGCTCGTGCCAAAGTTGAAGAGAGACATTTGATGGCATCCATTTTAGTGGTCGAAGATAGCCCAATCGTGAGTGGGGCTATGGCGCGTTTATTAGCAGCGCATGGCTATAAGGTTCGGGTAGCGGGCGATGGGCTGGTCGCACTCAGCGCACTCCGCGTGTTTGAACCGGATTTAGTGCTGCTGGATGTGCGGCTGCCCCATATTGACGGCATTCAGTTGTGTCTGGTCATCCGCCGTTTAAAACCCTATGCCGATTTGCCGATTATCATGTTGTCGGGGTTGACCAGTCAGGTTGACCGGCAGCGCGCGTTGGACGCTGGCGCAAACGATTATCTGGTGAAACCGGTGGATAATGACACTCTGTTAGCCCTCATTGCCGCGCAGTTGCCTCAGCACAACCCGGCATCGATCCGGCAGTCTGCGTTTGAACCGGAGAGTGATCGCTGGTAAACGCGCATCGTTCACATGAAATCACCGCTCCCCCCGCCTTGGAGCGCCTCGCTTAACCACCCTGGACCGCTGATCAGGCACGGGGGTTAGGGCGCACGGCTCGCGTAGAACCGTGCGCCTTTTCTTTTAGCTCAAGCCAACACCATGCCGGACTTTTTTTCATTTGCATGATCCCACGTCTAAATGAATAATTGCATTAAAATAATTGATAGTCTGGCGAACCAACTTATGGCTCAAAATCTCCCAACCAAAGATCGTACTTTTATTCAACATATTGTCACCGGTTCCCCCAACCAGAATCTCTACCAGGGGGCGATCATTCTCCTGATGACTCATCAAGGGCATACCGTCGGGGAGATTGCGGCGCTGTTGAAGATCGCCCCGGCGGTGGTGGATGAATGGATCGACCTCTGGAACCAGGAGGGAACCACCGGCCTCGCCCGGCTAAAAGTCCAGGAGATCGAGCCGCGCCTGCGCCTGCTCTTACCCGCCGATCTGCACACCGATCTCTGGGCCGATCCCAGCGTCGAAACGCTGGAACGGGTCTTTGTTTATCTCCGCACGCTGCTTGCCATCCTGTATGACTATGTACCCTCCGATCTCAAGACGGTGGCCGCGCAGCCGGGGCTGCTGCAATTTCAACGGGTGGAAAGCGCCCTGATGTTCATTGATCTGGTGGGGTTTACGCCGCTCATCGAGGCCGCTTCGACCTTTGAGGAGGGCAGCGCCGAAGCGCTGTTGCAGCCGCTCAACCAATTTTTCGCCACGACGATTGAAGTCGTAACGCGATCACACGGCCATTTGCTCGAATTTACCGGCGATGCGATGCTGGCTCAATTTCCGGTTGGCCCGCCGCGCGCGACACCGGATGATGCGCCACATGAAGCAATTGCGGCCTTACACCGCGCGATCCGGGCTGGGCTGCGGCTGCAACGCGCCATGCAAAAAATGGCCCATGTGGCAACGCGCTTCGGCCAATTTGATCTGGCGGCGCGCATCGGGATTCATTACGGCAGTTTCTTGGTGGCGAGCATTGGCACGCCGCGCCGCATGGAACGGATTCTGCTCGGCAAAGATGTGCATCGCGCCAAAATTGCCGAAGCCAACAGCCAACCGGGGCGCGTGTGCATCAGCGATGAAGCCTACACCCTGCATCACCAGGTCGAGAAACTCGCCACGCACAGCGCGCTTGAATTCGAACCCCATGAAGCTACGCCGGATATGTGGTTTGTCCAAGACACGATTGACAACCTGGGCGATGCGGAATGGGTCTCATGGCCGATCCAGGGGCGGCGTTTCCGGCCCGCCTATGTCGAACGCAGCCTGCCCGAACTGGTCACGCAGATCGAAAAAACCGTCCAGCATATCGAACCGCTTGCCAGCTATCTGCCAATCTCCGTCTTCAATCTGCTGGTCGCCCACGCCGAACACCGTGCCATCCCCCACGATTTTTCCGTACCGACGGTAGTTTTTGTCAATGTGTTTGGTTTTTCCGAAGCCGCCGATTTCGCCGCCGAACATGCCGATCCGTTCACGCAGCTTAAAATGGACCGGCGCTTATTGCTCGCCTTTTCCCGCCTGTTTTCGAACATCAGCGCGATCATTGATCGCCTGGATGGGACGCTGAAAAAAGTCACGCACCATCTACGCGGCTCGGATATTATGATCTTTTTTGGCGTGCCCACCGCCCACTCCAACGATCCGGTGCGGGCAGCGCAGGCCGCTATCGCCATTCGCGACACCATTGCCGCGTTTGAACCGCTTCAGATCGACGAACACGCGATTCGCATCACCTGCCGGATCGGGATTTCACGCGGGCCAGTGTTTGCCGCCGAGATCGGCCAGCCACAGGGCCGCCGCGAATTCAACATTATCGGGGATGAGGTCAATATCGCTGCGCGGTTGATGGGCTACTGCGAGGCAGATAACCAGATTCTCTTTACGGGGGCCGTGCGTGAAAAAATCGACGGGCTGTATGCGTATGACAAATTCGGCGAAGCGCTGCTGAAAGGCAAAAGCGAATCGATCTCGATCTACGAGTTAGCCCCACCGAGCCGGTAACGGTAAAAAATAAAAGACCCCGCGATAACGCAGGGTCCCTCTTGAAAAATGATGGCGAACAGATGGTTTATAACTCGTTGATAATGTCTGAATAGATATTACCAAGACCCGGACTGAGAACAACAAGAATTGCGATCAACACAACGGCAACAAAAACAAGAATCAGGGCATATTCGACTAAGCCTTGACCGTGCTCAAGATAAACGCGCCGGATTCTATCCAACATGATCAGACCTCCTTTCTGAATGATAGTTTAATTATATAGCATTTTGCCGCATCCTGTCCGGCAAATTTGTTAGGATTCACTCACCTGATGCATTTTTTCATGAATATCAAACTATAACCTTGAAAAAATTGATTCACATATTGACATTTTCAAGGTAATTCGTTAGTCTATAAGTAGACATCATCACGTTCCTGAGGATGGACCTTTATGTACCAGATATTTCCAGTACCGGGGCAATGCCCGGTGTGTGGCAGTGGCATGATCGTGACCGAGTTAAACTGTCCTGAATGCGAAACAACGATCAAAGGACGTTTTACACTGGGTCGCTTGGCGCTGCTATCGGCAGAACAATTGGAGTTTGTCGAGGTATTTTTGCGCTGCGATGGCAAAATCAAGCGCGTAGAAGATGAACTCGGCATTTCCTATCCCACGGTCCGCAGCCGGTTAAACGAGATCATCACCACGATGGGCTACGAATTACCCGGCAGCGAACCCGAAGAAAAAGTATCCCCCGAACGGCGGCGGCAGGTGCTTGACGATCTGGCCGCCGGGCGCATTTCGCCCGAAGAAGCAGTTGATCTGCTGCAAGGCGAATTGCCGGACTGATCACCCGCAACATGAACTGGCTATCACTTACTGAAGTTATGCATTTTTTGGTCTTGATCGTTCATTTGCAAATGAATCCAAGTTGTTAGTTGTCAGTTATTAGTTTTCAGCAAACCCTGAACCCTTCGTTAGCGCTTGACAAGACTTTACTAATAACTTAGAACTAAAAACTTA
>JAFGJA010000339.1 GCA_016929355.1 Anaerolineae bacterium
ACGTAGGGGCGAACCAATGTGTTCGCCCTGGGCCGACACGTTGGTCGGCCCCTACATTGTGCGCGTTTGAATTGTTTTCTCCATTAGCAGCGAACTGCTGATAGCTGGCGGCTGAACGCTCAAAGAAAGGAACCTGCATGGGGGCACGCACGATTACCGTCACGTCCGGCAAGGGGGGTGTGGGGAAAACAACCGCCACCGCCAATCTTGCGATTGCGCTGGCGCAATTGGGCAAGCGCGTCGTCTGCATTGATGCGGACATTGGCCTGCGGAATCTGGATGTGGTGATGGGGCTGGAAAACCGGATCGTCTACGATCTGGTGGATGTCGTCGAGGGACGCTGTAAGCTGCGTCAGGCGATGGTCAAGGATAAGCGTGTGCCGGACCTGTATTTGCTCCCGGCGGCGCAAACACGCGATAAAACGGCGGTGAGTCCGCAGGATATGGTGACGCTGACGAACCAGCTCGCAGGCGATTACGACTACATCGTGATCGACAGCCCGGCAGGGATCGAATGGGGGTTTCGCAATGCGCTCGCCCCCGCCGATGAGGTCGTTGTAGTGACAAACCCGGAAGCGCCCGCCGTGCGCGATGCGGATCGCATTATCGGGTTGATCGAAGCCGAGGAACGCAAAATCCCAACCAGTTTGGTGATCAATCGCGCCAAACCGGATATGATCCGCCGGGGCGATATGCTCTCGGTGAATGATGTCCTGGAAATTTTATCGATTCGTTTGTTGGGCGTGATCCCGGAAGATGAACAGATTTTGATCTCGTCCAATCGCGGCGTGCCGATCACGCTGGACAGTCCCAACAGTCCGGCGGCGCTGGCGATCCGCGATATTGCGCGCCGGTTGGCAGGTGAAACTGTCCCGATTCAGGATGTGGCTCCGCCGCGCGGGGGACTCGTGCAACGGTTGGCGCGCATGTTTGGCCGGTCAGGATAGAGGGACGGGGGCAACTGATGTCTTCATTTTTTGATCGCTTTAAAGGAAAACGCGAACCCACCAGCGCCGAGATCGCTAAAGAACGGTTGCAACTGGTGTTGGTTTCGGATCGCACCTACCTCTCGCCGGACAAGCTCGAAGCGATGCAGACCGATATTTTGATGGTCATCAAGCGCTATATTGATATTGACGATCTGGAAGTCGATATTAAATTTGAGCAGCGAGATCGTAAACATTATCTGGTGGCGGATATTCCCCTGCATCGCCATGCAGGTGCAGATAATGCGGTATTTCCACCGGAACCGGATGTTGAGTCAGAGTCGGAATCAGAATAGGGAATCGCATAGACACTATTGCATTGAATGGGCCAGGAAAATATAATTCCTACTCCGTGTTGTGTGCGTGCCACTGCGCACGGGATCAGTAAAAAGCCAACCACGTAATATGGAGCCACGAATGCGTAAAATCACAGCCATTATGTTAGTACTATGTTTATTGGGGACGATGATTCCAGTTTATGCTCAGAGCGGTGATGTTAAAGTTACCCCCAATGATAATCTCAATTTGCGATCCAGGCCCACCACCCGTTCACCTCAACTGGGCGTAGTACCAGGCAACCTTGAAGTCCCGGCGATTGCGATCAATCCGACTAACGAATGGATTGCAGTGGTTTTTGACGGGCAAGCGGGTTGGCTATTCTTCGACTATGTTACGGTAACGAGTGGCTCAATAGACGATTTACCAATCGCATCGCAAGAGTTTACCCCAGGCGATTTTGAACTGGCAGCACCGGAAACTATTACCCTGGAGGTAGAAACCCTTTCGGAATCGGATCTAAATAATGGTCTGATGATGATGGCGCTTGCGTCCGATGATATTCCGGCGGCGACCATGAGTACGTTTTACATTGACACCGTAATTAGCCAACTGATGTACCCCCACTATATAGGCTCAGATAGGTATCCCAATCTCAAAGACATCGCTGAAGCGGTTATGTTTGATATAAGCCAGGCAGATCAATCTACGCTCTTCAACGCCATTCACTACCGGCCCAGCATTGTTGGGATTGATCTCTACATTCTACGCAATGATGCGTTTTGGCTGATGGTCCCGCAGTTGCAATCTGTCGGGGAAGAAGAATACATTGTTTGGTATCTGGAAGCTGAAGATGGCAGTTACCAACCCGTGTTATGGTATAAAAATCACATTCCGCTACCGGAAGATACATCCGGTTATATGTATCTTGTGCCAGAAGGCTCCATCCAACCTGTGCCCGTTGAAGTTCCCCTCGAAGTCATTGCAAATTCGCAATCCTTAATACCGCGTGTGGGTGAATTGACAACGGCAGAAGTAGCACCAGTAGAAGGCGAACTCTATCAGGCACTCAACGAGCGTTTTCGGTTGAATATGTCGGCTGAGGAACTTGCCGCAGTGAAACCGTTCGCCTACGAGGATTTGCGCCCGTTGCTGGACCAGATTCACACCAATGAGGATCGTGAACAACCGCTGAGTCAATATGTTGAACCCTGGGGCAGCAGTGAAAAATACGCCGTGATCATACAGGTCACTAATCCCCACTGGATCAACTTTGTGGCGGTGAGCGAGCCGGACAGCCCGGCAGCCGATGTATTTTTGATCGGCATGGCAACTGATAATACTATTTTCCTGGTTTATCTGGGCACGATCATGGATGGCGAAGTCGCCTCACCCTCTATGATTGATTGGTACTTCAAAGAGGGGCTGCTTAATCTAAACAGCGCATCCGCTGCTATAACCGTGCCGGGTCCTGATCGATGGCGATTGTATACCTCAAACCTGGAAGCCGATTGGGATTATGAGGGGTTGGTTGAACGCGCACCTCAATATGGTTTTCCCGTTTACCCTACCAGTGGATTCCTTGTTGAAGGCGGCATTTTCGAATGGGGCTATTAGCGAATGGCCTGCTTGTTTTGCGTAGGGTATACATAAACTGAATATGATCGCCGTCATCACCGTAAAGGATTTATCGTGAGTCACATGCTGGTGTCTGGCCTGATCAACATCGAAACCACCGCGCGGATCGATGGCTTCCCGAT
Organism: Anaerolineae bacterium; assembly: GCA_016929355.1. GTDB lineage: Bacteria > Chloroflexota > Anaerolineae > Aggregatilineales > Aggregatilineaceae > JAFGJA01. The sequence goes on from JAFGJA010000339.1 coordinate 3,023, forward strand.
TGAGTACACGCCCGTGCGTTACCCGTTTTGGGGCGTGAGCAGCACGGTATCCGGTGTGGGGTATAACGTGGCGAAAGCGCTGACTACACTCGGCGTATCGATCCGCTTCACATCACTGATCGGTCAGGATTTGCAAGCGCAGCTTGTCTACGCGCAGTTGAAAGCGGATAACATTCCAGCCGGCTTTGTGATTCAGGAACTCGATCAGACTTCGCAATCGGTCATCCTGTATGATGGTGACGGTAAACGCATGATCAACGTCGATCTCAAGAATGTGCAGGAATGTCCCTATCCCCCGGTGTTATTCGAGCAGGCCGCCGCCGATGTTGATCTGGCGGTATTGTGTAACGTCAATTTTTCGCGTCCGTTTCTGGCGACGATGAAAGCGCGCGGCATCCCCATTGTCACGGACGTTCACGCCATCGCGGACATGGAATCGGCGTATGATAGTGATTTCATGGCGGCAGCCGATATTTTGTTCATGAGTCATGAAAATCTGCCTTGCGCGCCGGACGAATGGATCCGGCGGTTATGGGATCGCTATGGCACAGCCATCGCCGTGATCGGATTAGGCGGCGAGGGAGCATTATTGGGCGTGCGCGCAGATAACCTGATTATGCGCGTGCCCGCCGTCTATACGCGCCCGGTAGTCAACACCATCGGGGCCGGGGATGCGCTATTTTCGAGCTTCATTTATGGCTACCAGCAAACGCGCGATCCGGTTGCGGCGCTCAAGCAAGCAGTGGTCTTTGCGTCGTACAAGATTGGGGAAACGGGTGCGGCGCAAGGCTTTTTAGACGCGGCGGGCTTGGCGGAATGGATGGCGCGGGTAGCGGCGACCTGACCGGGAAAGCGTGGGATCAATGGGTGGAGATCACTTACTGCCTGGGTAAAGGCCCCACCACACACGGCTTAACGGGGCATTTGCTCTACGTCGGGTAGAAATAAACGCACGCGACCTCGCCCGGTTTACCTCACCCCCCGGCCCCTCTCCATGCAATAGAGAGGGGGGGAGTCAGGAGCAAAGTCAAGTCCCCCTCTCCCGCCGAGCCGGAGAGGGGGATTTAGGGGGTGAGGCCGACATGATCTTCATTGTAGCCCCATGCTAAATAAATCCCCCTTTCTCGTCTGGTTATTAG
>JAFGJA010000340.1 GCA_016929355.1 Anaerolineae bacterium
CGGCAGCACATCCACCAATTCGTATTCCTGCGATCCCAGACCAAGTTCCGCCGCGTGACTCAGTTGCAGATACGGGTCTTTCCAGGGACCGTGTATCCAGGTCCAGGGATGGCCTTCACGCTGCACGATCTCCATCATGCTCGGCAGATTCTCCTCAATGATCGGGAAATTGGCTGTCATATCGATTACGGCCTGATCCGCCGCTACGGGGTCATCTGAGCCGAAAATGCCCGCATCCCGCATGACGTTCATCCCGGTCAGTCCGAAGCAGTCACAGACCGGCGTCTGGTTATTGGCGATATTGATGAACACGGTATGGCCCGGTTCAAACGTTTCAAGTACATGCTGCGTGGCGAAATTCATCACCTGCAAAAACGCGGTTGTATTGCCCTGCTGCGGTTCGAACGCCCCTGGCACAACGTTGGTGCAGCGCATACAGTGATTGCACTTGTAATCGTGCCAGTGCAGCCCGTTGGGGTCTTCCTGATCGTCCACGATAGCCCCATACGGGCACGATTCACGGATGGCGACGCGGCTGGCTTCGTTGGGGCAGTTTTCCTTGAAGAAATACGGGTCCCAATGCACGACATCATGCATGGCGCTGCGCGTGACGCCCGTCATGCACCCCAGCGCGAGATTTTTGAGGACGCCGCCGAAGCCGCTGATCGGATGGCCTTTGACATGCGCCAGATCGATCAAAAAGGTCGCATCTACAATCGGCTTGCCAACGCGAAATTCCGTCATGTTGCGGAATTCATGCGGCACAGCGACATAGGAGTCGTCTTTCAAACCGGTGCTGGGGTAAAGCTGACAACCCAACGTTTCCGGCGTATAGCCGCGTGTGGCGGCGGTGGCGACAGAGTGGGGCAGGTCGGTTACAAAGGGCTGGCCGCCGCCATCCTTGACCGCCTGCACGAGTTTGCGCACAAACACCGGATGAATCATCGAATAGCCAATGTTGTTGCCCAGGTGCATCTTGATCGCTACGAGATGCCCTTTGACTCGCTCACGGATGTTCAGTTTGTCGATAATGAGATCGAGCTTGGCGGGTAAAGTCTCATTGTGATCGATCTGTGTTTGGTTCGGGTTGCCCCAATAAACGGTGCTGGTCATGCTAAATCTCCTCTGAAAATAAAACCCATTTCACCACAGAGACACCGAGATCACAGAGAAAAACGAGGTTAAAGGCAAAAGAAAACCCTATTTTCATCTCTTTGATGTGTCGCCCCCGGCGGCATGGGTAACTCCTCTAGATTAAAACATAATGGGTTAACTTAATTGCTTACAGCCGATAGCGTTTCGGCTTCGCCCCCGGTGGCCCTGGCTTCGAGTTCGCGGTAATAGGCAATTTTGTATTTGATCGCTTCGAGATTCGCCGTCAGTTCGCGCAAATCCGCTTCGATGCGCGCGCGGTGTGTTTCAAGCAGGGCGCGACGTTCGGCTAAGGTCTGGTCGCCATCTTCGTATAATTCGGCGTAACGTTTGACTTCACGCACGGGCATTCCGGTTGAGCGCAGGCATTTCAGGAAATCCAGCCAGCCCACATCGCCGGGAGAATAACGACGATGGCCGTTGTCGGCGCGATCCACGGCCTGGATCAAGCCAATTTTCTCATAATAGCGCAAGGTGTGCGTGCTGAGGCCGGTTTTGTCGGCCACCTGTTGAATGGTCAATAGATCGTCCGTTAGCTGGTCCATTGTTTCATCCATCCTCCCCTTATGATTTGTGCTGTGCAGTACGCTACCAGTGTACAACTTAGAGTATGCTCTAAGTCAAGCCAACGCGCGGGATGGTGCAATGATCAGTGACAAACGTCATGTGTAGAGTTTGCGGTGGTGTGGGTGAGGGGAGGGAAAGGCTCTTTTGGTTTACCCCACCCTAAATCCCTCCCCGCAAGCAGGGAGGGACTTGACTCTCCTTGCCTTGCTTGCGGGGGATAGAGGTCAACTTGGAAAACTGCAAAGGTAAGGGAGTCAAGCTGCCTGACGCCCCCTTGCCATCTGCATGGAAAGGGGGCCAGGGGATGAGGTAAAGGGTTATACCTAATCCCCGTTATCCACATCATTATCATCAGGATGCCGCCCCGCCAGGCGCGACACCTTGCGCCCGCCGCCGAGTCCGACGCTGCGCTGGTAGGCCGCCCAGATCGCACGCGAAACGACGGTGCGCAAGCCGCCTTTTTCCAGTTGGTAGATCGCTTCGGCTGATGTGCCGCCGGGACTCGTGACCTGATTCCGCAGCATGGCGAGATGATCGCCGGACTGCGCCGCATATTCCACCGAACCGCGCATCGTTTGCAGGACCAGTTTTTCCGCGATATGGCGCGAAAATCCCAGATGCACACCGGCATCGACCATCGCTTCGAGGAACATAAAGATATACGCCGGGCCGGTTCCGCTCAGCGCCGTTGCCATATCCAGATAGCCTTCATCCGTGACGAAAATTTCTTCGCCCAATGCTTGTAGGAGCAAAGCGGCTTGTTGGCGCTGCGCCTCTGGAACCTCGTTGGTGGCGGTCCACACGCTGATCCCCTGGCCGATCTGGGCGGGTGTGTTGGGCATAACCCGCACGACAGACGGATTCGCCAGCCCATCCGAGATCGATTTGATCGCTGTGCCCGCGACGATGCTCAATACGAGCGAACACGTTCGCGCGCCGCCGCGCACCTCCGGCAGCACCACATCCAAGACCTGCGGTTTCACAGCCAGCACCAGAATATCGCCTTTCGTGGCGGCATCGAGGTTGTTGGTGGTGGTCTGGATTCCGTACCGGGCTTCCAGTTCGGCGCGGCGTTCCGGGCGCGGATCGGAGACAATGATCTGATCGGGTTCCACCAGCTTTTGCTTGATCATGCCATGTACCATCGCGCCGCCCATATTGCCGCCGCCGATAAACGCGATTTTTACGTTTGTAAACATTGGGAGTTCCTCTCTGTGTTCATGCCGTCAGGTAAGCGTTACCTGATCGCCTGTTGTTTCTCACCTTCAATTTATTTAAGCGTGCTATGGTTATGATAACCAAGCATAGGCTTTGCTCAAAGCGTCAAATGTGCCAAATTTGAGTGGGGGCGGAAAAAAGGGACTATCATGGCAACCATACCAACTGAACGCGATCAACCTGCATATCACGCTGCCCGATGGCGCTTTATGCTCTATTGGGGGCCGGTGATCGGCCTCATGGCGCTGATCTTTTTCGCTTCGGCGCAGCCCAAATACGACGCGCCGCCGGGCACAACGACGGTATATATGTCCGGCTCGCTGCCCGTGTTCGTGGATTATTCGCTGAATACGCTCATCAAAAAGAGCGCCCATGTAATCACGTATGCGGTGTTCGCTACGTTAATCATGCGGGCGTTGGTGGCCTATGGCCGGCAGTACGGTATATCGGTGCGAGAGGCGAGTTTACTGGCGCTCGTCATCGCTATGAGCTACGCCCTGACGGACGAACTGCATCAAGCCTATGTGATCGGGCGGCATTCGTCCGTGTTAGACATTGGGTTTGACTTCGTGGGAGCCGCTACTGCGAGTCTGTGGGCGCGGCGCTTCTACTCCCCCTCTCTGTCGCATGGAGAGGGGGGCGGGGGGTGAGGTCAGGGCTTCAAATAAAACGTCATGTGCTGCAAATGCGCCACCGGATCAATGTACTGTACGCGCACGTTGGGCGGCACGGCCAGCGTAATCGGCGCGTAATTCAGAATCGCGCGCACGCCCGCTTGTGCCAAGAGGTTCGCTACGTTTTGCGCGGCTTTGGCCGGAACCGCCAGCATCGCCACCTTGACATTGAGCCGTTGCAGTTCATCGTGCATATCCTCGATGGATTTCACCGTCAGTTCGGCAAGTTTTTCCCCGATCTTATCAGGATCAGTATCGAACAAGCAGGCCACGTAAAAGCCCCGCGCTTTGAAGCCTTTGTAATGCGCAATGGCATGTCCCAGATCACCGACGCCGACAACGGCCATCGGCCATTCGCGGTCCACATGCAAAATCTGCTTGACCTGATCCGCGAGGTATTCAACATGATAGCCGGTTCCCTGTTTGCCGAATTCACCAAAGTGCGAAAGGTCCTTGCGGATTTGAGCGGAACTGATGCCCAACCGTTCGCCTAGTTCGTGCGAGGATGTGTATTCTTGTTCGTCTTCAAGCATCCGGTTCAGCGCGCGCAAATAAATCGGCAATCGCCCGATCACGATGTCTGGTATATGTGGCATTGGGCCTGATCCCTCTCTATTTTTGTCATAGATCAAATATGAATCAAAAAAAATTTAATGTGAAATATATTGCAATGCTAGCACAAGTATTGAACAAAAACAATATTTAGGTGAATAAAATACGGGTCGCTGTCCCTACCGCTCTATGTTATGATCGCATTAGAGTGCGCGTTGGCTGTACAGCATAGGTTTTGTCTCAAATTTTGCTATATTTTTGATTGGCGAATGAGGGTTTCACACGCATGACCAAGCAGGTATCACGCCGGGAATTTCTCGGCTTGGCGGGCATGACCACTGTCGCGGGCGGGTTAACCTGTAGCGGTGGATTCATCGGCTATATTACGCTGCGGATTATCAATCGTGAATACACCCGCGCCGCCGCCCCGGATGCTGCTCCCGCCCTGGCTCCCACCGCGACCTCCACGCCCGCCAGCACGCGCCCCTCGGCTGTCAATGCAACCGTCAAACAGATTGATCGTCCCGCTATTACTCCGCGCGCGGAGTGGGGCGCGCTCGAACCGGATCATGAAGCAGTGAACGAAAACGGGTTCTACAGCCTGGATAATGTCGAAGGCTGGCGCGAATATGAAGGTGATTTGCGCGATATATACCGGACAGTGGTCGTCCATCATGCCGCCGAATACGTCACGGACGATGTGACCACCATGCAATATATCCAGCTATTGCACATGGGCCAACGCCAATGGGCCGATATTGGTTATCACTTTGGGGTAGGGCGCACCGGGCAAATTTTCGAGGGGCGTGATCTGGCGGCGCGCGGCGCGCATACCGAAGGCTACAATACGGGCAGTGTGGGCGTGGTGTTTTTGGGCCACTTCGAAGAATATGCGCCCACCGTTGAGCAACTCGACGCAGGCCGCCGCCTGATCGATTGGTTGGCGCTGCGCCTGGAACTGACGCATCTCGCCGGGCATCACGATTTCAACGATTTTACGGAATGTCCCGGCAAATATATGATGCCGAGTTTGCTCCTATTGGCGGATTCGGCGGGTCTGATCTATGGCACGGGGGGCTACCAACCCCCGCCGGAGCAGTTGATCACGCCTGCGCCGGAGGGGTAATCACTTTTCTATTATAGAGTTTTGGAAAATTTCGTTTAATTGTACTAAAATTAACAAGAGAAGTTTGTTCTTTGGAGAATGCCTTTTACAGACTCCCGTAATTTTTTTAGACTATCTTGTTTGCCAAATCCCACAAGCTTAGGAGAATTGAATATACATGGCGGATTTGACCAACGACATCACACAAGGATTGTTAGAACAGATTCAAGGCTTTGAGCGCGAGCTGAAAGCGGTGGATGTGGGCTTTGTCGCCGAGGTTGGTGACGGCATCGCTCGCGTAGTCGGGTTGGATAACGTGCGCGCCCAGGAACTTGTCGAGTTCGAAAATGGCGTGTTGGGTATCGCATTCAACCTTGAAGCGGACAACGTGGGTGTGATCATCATGGGTGATTATATCCATATCAGCGAAGGCGACGAAGTACGCGGAACTGGGCGCATTATTTCGGTTCCGGTGGGTGACGATCTCGTTGGGCGCGTGGTGAATGTGCTCGGTAATCCGATTGATGGCAAAGGACCGATCAACGCGGCGAAGTATCTTCCCGCCGAACGCATCGCCCCCGGTGTGATCGAGCGTAAGAACGTAGATCGTCCTGTGCAGACGGGTATCCGCGCGATTGATGCGATGGTTCCGATTGGGCGCGGCCAGCGTGAGTTGATCATCGGGGATCGCCAGACGGGTAAAACGGCGATCACGCTGGATGCAATCATCAACCAGAAGGGCAAAGACCTGATCTGCATTTACGTCGCTATCGGGCAGAAACGCGCGCAGGTGGCGAGCGTGGTGGCGACGCTTGAAGAACACGGCGCGATGGATCACACGATTGTCGTCGTGGCGTCGGCGTCCGATCCCGCCGCGCTGCAATTCATCGCTCCCTATGCGGGCTGCGCGATGGGCGAATATTTCATGGAAGATGGGCGCGACGCGCTGGTCATCTATGACGATCTCTCAAAACATGCGTGGGCCTACCGGCAGGTGTCGCTGTTGCTGCGCCGCCCGCCCGGACGCGAAGCCTATCCCGGCGATGTGTTTTATTTGCACAGTCGCTTGCTCGAACGCGCCGCGCAGTTGTCCGATGAAGAGGGCGGCGGCAGCCTGACCGCGCTCCCGATCATCGAAACGCTGTTGGGCGATATGTCGGCTTACATTCCCACCAACGTGATCTCGATCACGGATGGTCAGTTGTATCTGGAAAGCGACCTGTTTTATTCGGGTGTGCGTCCGGCAGTGAATACGGGGTTGAGCGTGAGCCGCGTGGGTGGTGATGCGCAGCGTAAAATCATGAAAAGCGTGGCGGGTATGCTCCGTCTGGAAATGGCCCAGTTTCGCAGTCTGGCCGCGTTTGCGCAGTTCGGTTCCGATCTCGATAAATCCACGCAGCAGCAGTTAGATCGCGGTATGCGTCTGCAAGAAATCCTCAAACAGCCGCAGTACCAACCCACGCCCCTCGCCGATCAGGTTGCGCTGATCCTGGCCGGGACGCAGGGTAAACTGGATCACGTACCGGTCCCGCAGGTCAAGGAATGGGAAGAGGGCTTTTTGACCTATTTCCACAGTAACTATCCCGATTTTGAGGAGCAGATGGCCGCCGCCAATTACGCGCTGACGGATGAACTCCGCGCGACCTTGCTTGCGGCGATGGACGGTTTTAACGAAACGTGGACCGATTTGCACGAGTCGGCGTAGCGTGTCAGGCGTATACAGGAGATTATGATCTATGCCAACTACACGCGAAATTAAGCGTCGTATCGGGTCGGTGAAGAACATCAACCAGGTGACGCGCGCGCTCGAAGCGGTATCGGCATCGGCGGTGCGTAAATCGCAGGCGGCGGTGCTCGCCAGCCGTCCGTATGCCCAACATGCCTATGAAGTGCTGATGCATGTGGCGGCACAGAGCGTAGGCAAGCCCCTGCATCCCTTTTTAGAAGTGCGCGATCCGGTAACTCGGATCGGTGTGGTGCTGATCACCGGGGATCGCGGCTTGGCTGGCGCGTATAACTCAAACATTGTGCGCCGCGCGAC
>JAFGJA010000036.1 GCA_016929355.1 Anaerolineae bacterium
GTTTGCTGAAAACTAATAACTGACAACTGACAACTTGGATTCATTTGCAAAAGAACGATCAAGACCAAAAAATGCATAACTTCAGTAAACAACTTACCCTCGTCCTAAGGAGTCAGACACATGCAGTACCGTACACTCGGTCAATCGGGCCTGGATGTATCAACCATCGCCCTCGGTTATTGGGCCGTGAGCGATCCCCGCCTCTGGGGACCGCAGGATCGCGGCGAAGCCATCGACACCGTTCACGCGGCGCTCGATCACGGTATCAATCTGATTGATACCGCCGAGGGCTACGGCAATGGTACGTCAGAAACGTTATTGGGGCACGCGCTGGCCGACCGGCGCGAGGAAGCGATCATTGCGACAAAAGTCAGCCGGGGGCATCTGCAACCGGATCAGATCGTGACTGCGTGCGAAAACAGCCTGCGCCGCCTGAATACCGATTACATTGACCTCTACCAGATTCACTGGGCTAATCCCGATGTGCCGCTTGCGGACAGTCTACAAACGTTGATCAAGCTGCGCGATCAGGGAAAAATCCGCGCGCTTGGCGTCAGCAACTTCGGCCCGCACGATCTTACGGCGGCGCTGGACATCATGGGTACGGCTGCGCCCATCGTTTCGAACCAGATTCCGTATAATCTGCTGTTCCGCGCGATTGAATATGCCATGCTGCCGATCAGCCGCAATCATCAGGTGGGGATTCTGGCGTATAGCCCCCTGCTGCACGGCATTTTGACCGGCAAATTTGCGACGATTGATGACATTCCCGATGGGCGGCGGCGCACCCGGCATTTTTCTGCTGAACGTCCGTTGGCGCGGCATGGCGAACCCGGCATCGAAGCGGCAACACAAAACGCTCTCGACGCGATCCGCACGATTGCTGATGACGCTGGACTCCCGATGGCGCAGCTTGCGCTGGCGTGGGTGCTGCACCAACCGGGCATCACCGCCGTGATCATGGGCGCGCGCAGCCCGGAACAACTGGCGGCGAATATCAAAGCGAGCGAAATCGCGCTGAGTGAAGATGTGCTAGCCGCGTTGAATACCGCGACAGAGGGCGTCAAAACGGCGTTGGGCGATAATCCCGATCCCTGGCAGTCAGGGGAAAATGTGCGCGTGCGGTAGCGTTTAGATCAAGGCAGCAGATCAAAATAGTCGCAGTGGGTGGGACGATAGATCGCAAAATCACGGCGATCCAGCGTGCCGATCTGCGTGATCTGCAACTGTTCGGCTAGCGCCATGAGACAACAATCCACAAAATCGAAACGTGAGTCGTGGTAGGCGATCATGATGTCGCGGGCACGTTGCAATACTGCAATAGTGACTCCTTGAAGTCGGGGTTCTGCGTTCACAAATTCGTGCAAAAACCGTGCAACTGCGGGTACACCACCACTACGACTAAATAAGAATGTCGTTTCAGTTAACACAACATTGGGAATCACAAACGTACCAGCCCGTGTTCTGGCAACACGTTCGACCAGTTCATGACGACGATCAGAATAGTCATATAGTGCATACAAAAAGCTACTGTCTATGAGTACGCTACTCGTCATTGTCATCTCGCTCATAACGCAATAGGTGATCGACAAACTCGGTGTGCAGAATTTCGCGGCTGCGTTCGGCTGTATCGAATTTACCGGATCGATAACCCAGGCGTCCGGCAGATTCAGCCAAAGCCACGCCCGACCCCGGCGGCGGCGTTGGATCAACCGGATCAGATTTGAGGCGGGGCACACCGTCCGCATCGAAGAACCAGAACTGATCGTTCAGGTCAACATCAGTCAAATCAGCGCGTGGATCACCCTGCTCGTGCCAATAGCGGCGGGCGCGCTCGTACAGGCGATGATTGACATTTTCCAGCGCGTAATACTCGTCATCAGGCGCGGGCTTTGATGGGGGAAATGCTAAACGCGCCTGAACCTGCGCTTTTTGGTCCGGCGTGAGTTGATCAATTAACGTGAGCAGATCAGCAAACCGTATGGGCAGCGAAATTTCGGCCATGTGTCACTCTCCTAACCGGAGTCTAGCGCAGAGATAGCGGCGGCGTCAATGATAACGCGCGCCCTCGCCCGCGCGCTACTGCGTCACATCCGGCAGATAAAACGCACACTTTCCCGCGCCTATTTCACAGGTAGCCAGGGGTTCGCCGCGACCTAACAACCGCACGGTGAACACCGTATCAGGATCAGGGGAACGCCAGAAATAACGCGATTCCTGCGAGGAACGGAACCACCCTAACAATAACGCACAGACAGACCGGCTTGGTCTGGCTTGCGTGCCACCATACCGCACCAGTTGATAACACCCGCCCGCGCTCATCCGTGACGGCGATACAGCCGCATTAGCCCGCCCCCAATCCACCGCCTGCCATTGCAAAGGCGGCCCATCCGGGCGCGACTGCTCAAACACCAACTGGCTCGCGTCCACCTCTTGATTCGAGCTATTGATGAGCAGCACCGCATCATCATCGTAGATCAGGCGCATATTCGGCTCAGTCGCCCGATCCGCACCTGCGATGATCGCGGCGACTGGTTGATCGTTAGCGGACAGACCGGACGAATGATGCGCCGATCCAAACAGATCACTCGTGTTGAGCGTCCATGATTGGCCCAAACCAGCCATCACCACCGCCGTCCCTAGCGTCACGATCCCGATCCCGACCAAAACCAGGAACAGCACCGATCTTCCCCGGCGGGGCAGTGGACGCCGCAGGATCGTTTCGGCGCGATGCACGCTGGACGTGAGCGCTAATGTGGATATTGCCGGACGTGTCGCATGACGATAGGAAGGATCAACCACCGCGCGCAGCTCGCGCACAAACGAATCCGATAGTTGCGCATCGACCCCGGTCCGCATATCGGCATACTGAATATTTGCCAGCCGGGGCCATTCATCCCCCGCCAGCAAAATCGGAAACACCGGCTTGCCCAGTTTCTCCGCGTACAACAGTTCGCGTTCTACCCAATCCGAAATGCGCGAATTGGGTGACATAACCACGATCACGGCGGCGGACACTTCAATTGCGCGTTCAATCGTCGTCCACCAGCGTTTACTGGTCGTCAACCGCGATTCATCGATCCAAACCGTAAACTGGGCCGCCTCTAACAATCGCTTGAGATGACGGGCAAAAACAATATCTCGACTGCTGTAACTCACAAACACTTGTGACATAAGACGTTCACCCTAAACTGATGTGCCCCTAACGATAGCGCACCATTCATGTTCCGCAAGCTGTTTTATAACCTAGTTTGTACCATATTACTAGAATTTACGTTGTAAATTTTACAAACCTGTTCCAAACGCATCACAAACGATACTAAAATTTTACGGCAAGCGGGCCGCAACTGGTCCCCTAAGTTGTAGTGGTTTAATAAAAGATTCATTGGGATTTTTTTCACTGTTGCGACTGGGCCATGATTTGATTACACTTCAGACACATCATGTCATACACTCAGGAGAGATTCCTCTTAATGACACCAAAACTGTCAAAACGCCTTATGCGCTGGATCGGGATGCTGATCCTGAGCGTAATCGTGGGCCTCTATCTTGTGCTGCCGGTGGCGTTTGGCGTTGCGGCAGTATTCCCGACACAGGAGTCAGTCGGCGCGCCGCCGGCAGGCTTCACCACAATCACCATCACCACCGGGGACAATGTCGCGTTAGACGCCTGGTATGCGCCCCCGACCAACGGCGCGGTGATTATATTGGTCCATGGTGCGGGTAATTCACGCGAGAGCCTGCGCCGCTATGCCGCGTTGTTCACGCAGCATGGCTACGGTGTGCTGGCCTTAGACCTGCGCGGACATGGTAACAGCGAGGGAACGACCAACCGCCTCGGTTGGCAGGGTACAGCCGACATTAGCGCAGCGGCGGCCTATTTGCAGACGCAGCCAGAAGTTACACACATCGGGGCATTGGGGCTGTCGATGGGGGCCGAAGTATTGTTAGGCGCAGCTTCAACCGTACCTGCGATACAAGGCATCGTCGCTGATGGCGCGACGCAGCGCTGCCTGGATGAACTGCGCGCCCTGGAATCCAACCGCCCGCTTTACCGCAATTTCACCGCGCGTATTTTTTTCCTGACTGTCCAGCTTTTGAGCGGTGACGATCCTCCCATCCCGCCTCTGCTCGATTCGATGATCGCGGCGGACACGACTCGCTTTTTGCTGATCGCAGCAGGGACCAACGAGGAAGAAATCGACTATAACGAACTGTTCGCGGAAACAGTAGGCGAACGCGCGGCGCTCTGGATCGCGCCCGACGCCAAACATACGGGCGCTTTTGCGCGTTACCCGGCAGAATACGAGGAACGGGTGATCGCGTTTTTTGATGGCGTGTTGTTGGGCCAGCAAAACGAATAACTCAAGTTATGCACTTTTGGATTTTCGACGGATTCGAGCAATGATGGTCCTTTATCAGGGACAAAGAGTTATAAGTTTTTAGTTCTA
>JAFGJA010000341.1 GCA_016929355.1 Anaerolineae bacterium
CAGGTGAAAAGTTGCTTGCTGCTGGCAGGCTTATTCGCAGACGGACCAACTACGGTCATCGAACCCGGTCCCGCGCGCGATCATACCGAACGCATGTTACGCGCGATGGGCGCAGAAGTGCAAGTCGATGGCGCGCGCATCACCATCACACCGGGCCAAACCTTGCAGGCGCTTGATCTGATCGTGCCAGGGGATATATCCTCGGCGGCGTTTTTGCTGGTAGCGGCATGTGCCAACAAACCCCTCCCCCTAACCCCCTCCCCACCCTGTAGCGAGGGGGGATCGACAGATGCCTCTACTCCCCCTCTCCATGCGATGGAGAGGGGGCCGGGGGGTGAGGTAAACAGCACAAATACCGATAATTCCGTGTATGTCGAAAACGTAGGCATTAACCCCACGCGCACCGGAATTCTCGACATTTTGCAGGCAATGGGCGCGGAGGTCGAACTGACCAACGAGCGCGACGCAGGCGGCGAACCCGTTGCCGATCTGATCGTGAAACCGGCCCAACTACATGGCACAACGATCAACAATACTGCAATCGGCGGCGAGGTCATCGTGCGCGCGATTGACGAATTTCCCGCGCTGATGGTCGCCGCGCTCACTGCTGAAGGCGCAACCATCGTGCGGGACGCGAAAGAACTGCGCGTCAAGGAAACAGATCGAATCGCGGTCATGGCGGCAGAACTACGCAAACTCGGCGCGGAGATCGAAGAATTCGATGATGGTTTCCGCGTGATCGGGCCGCAAACGCTGCACGGCGCAGTGGTACAGGGCCACGACGATCACCGGGTAGCGATGGCGTTGGCCGTCGCAGGCTTGATCGCAGATGGGGAAACAATCATTGAAGATGCCGGTTGCGTTGAGGATTCGTTTCCCGGTTTTGTCGAAACACTGCGCGATCTCGGCGCGGATGTGGAGTGGTTAAACAATGACTGAACGAGTAGGCTTATTCGGGTGGCCGTTGGGCCACAGCATTTCCCCACCCATGCAAAACGCGGCGTTTCAAGCGTTGGGATTAGATTGGCAATACGAACTATTCGCGTGCCCGCCGGAAAATTTCGAAGTCGAGGTTGCACGACTAATCGCGGCAGGCTGTCGCGGTTTTAACGTCACAATTCCGCACAAACAAGAGGCGTTTCACCTCTCACAAGTGAGTGAGATCAGTCGTGCCGCCGCAACGATTGGCGCAGTCAATACGCTGATCGTTAAACCGGATGGCACGCTCAAAGCGGATAACACCGATTGGCGCGGCTTCACGGCGGATTTGCAAGCACACGGTGTCACGATTGCGCCGGATCAACCATGTTTGATACTCGGCACAGGCGGCGCGGCGCGCGCGGTAGTCTTCGCGCTGCGGCAGATGGGCGTTAAAACGATCATGCTCGCTACACCAATTGAAAATGAATCGCTCGCCGGCAAGTTGATGCAAGAGCCGAAGTTGATCATGCTGGATGAAATTAAACATGAATCGTATGAAGTCGTGATCGCCTGCACGCCAATTGGCATGTCGCCTCATGTGGACGCTTCACCCTGGCCGGAGGATACACCGATTCCACCGGGAATCGTACTATATGATGTAATCTACAATCCGCCCGTGACTAAACTCATGCGGCAATTTCAGGAAGCGGGCGGGCAGGCATTTAACGGTTTAGGTATGTTGATCCGGCAGGGCGCGGCCTCGTTCGAGTTGTGGACGGGGCAAGCTCCGCCGGTTGAGGTCATGATGGACGCGGCAAAAGCAGCGTTGTATTCACATTCAGAATAGATACCCCTCCCCTGGCCCCCTCCCCGCAAGCGGAGAGGGGGAATCAATATGCAACCTGACTCCCCTCTCCATGCATGGAGAGGGGGCTGGGGGGTGAGGTTCAGTTTGAGGAGTAGGTATGATTCGTTTTCTCACGGCTGGCGAGAGTCATGGCCCAATGCTAACCGGCATCCTGGAAGGATTACCCGCCGGACTGCCGCTTGTGCCGGACGACATCGATCAGGATATGGCGCGCCGCCAGCAGGGATACGGGAGCGGTGGACGGATGCAGATCGAGCGCGATCACGCACGGGTCACGGGCGGCGTCATGAACGGGCAGACCACCGGCGGACCGATTAGCATTGTGGTCGAAAACTGCGACTGGAAAAACTGGGGTGAGCGCGACATTACCCCGCTCACTACCCCGCGCCCCGGTCATGCCGACTTGACCGGTGCGACCAAGTACGGCTACCGCGATCTGCGGCTGGCACTCGAACGATCCAGCGCGCGCGAAACGGCGATGCGTGTGGCCGTTGGCGCGATCTGCAAACGCTTCTTGCGCGAATTCGGGATTGTGATCGGCGGTTACGTGACCGAGATCGCGGGCGAGATCGCCCACTTCACCGATGAACCACCCGATTATCCCGCGCGTTTTGCGGCGGCTGAAGCATCCGAGGTGCGCTGTCCCGATCCTGAGGCAGCAGCACGTATCGAAGCAGCGATCCGGCAGGCGAAAATCGACAAGGATACATTGGGCGGCGTGGTCGAAGTGGTGGCGCTGCATCTGCCGCCAGGATTGGGATCGCACGTCCACTATGATCGCCGCCTGACCGGGCGCTTGGCGGCGGCGATATGCAGTGTACAGAGCATCAAAGGTGTGGAAATCGGTCCCGCGTTTGATAATACGCGCAAACCCGGCACACAGGTTCA
>JAFGJA010000342.1 GCA_016929355.1 Anaerolineae bacterium
CAATAAACCCCGCTCCCCCGCCGCCCAATCAACATGGCGCGCCAATAGATCACTTGTCGGATTCAAAAATCGCCGTGTCATGATCCCCACCTTTGCCTTTCATCCGCCGTTGATTGCCCCACCATCATCAGTAATCTTTCCATATTTTTTACCTCAATCGGACCGCCCCCTATCTTGGCAGTTTTCCCAATTACCCCTATCCCACACGCAGGGTAAGGGGAGCAAAGTCCCTCCCTGCCTGCGGGGTGGGGTCAATAAAAAACACAAAAACGTGCAAAGATAGAGGACCGATTAATTGTACAACAAAGGGTGTCGCCGTGCTGACTGTCAAAATCAACGAGCCAGGTGTGGCCCCTCCAATTCGGCAACACGACAGCCGCCATCCAACGCCAGCGTGCTGGCCTATGGAGTTTTTCGATCAACAGAATGCATTGTTTGAGGAGTCAGGTCGTCGAATCACTCGGTGGCGCGCTCAACGCAGTTAGTTCCCTGAATCATAACGAAATTTGAACACGGGTAAAGGGGATAAACGGATCACTGTAAACCGCCAACACGCCCGATTACCCGCCGCTAACGGGATAAGTCAGAGTATCTTAACCTTTATTTCCCCCACAATAACCCGAAGTCGCTTATAATAAAGGAGCTAAAAGCAGGAGCAAGTGCCAGGAGCAAGACAGTGACACGGAATAGTCGTAATATGATGAAACGCATCGGGCAAAAATTGACTGCTCCCTCGCCCAGGGTGACAGGACATGATAAACAGCGCCAGGCGCAACTGGTCGCGGCACTGCTACTCAGCCTGATCGGGTTAGGATTCTGTGTGAGCTTCATCGGAGAACTGGGCCGATCAACCGGCCAGGCGTTTCATAACAGCGAATTTTACATTACGACAACCATCACCGTGTTACTTATCCCGGTCTATGCCCTCAGTCGAACCCGACATTACCAGTGGAGTACGATCAGTTTAATTGCCCTCTCATCGATTGGCACATTCATTGTAGCCATACTGGATAATGGTCACACTGCCGAAACAGGCGTGTTCGCTTATCTGGTGCTGCCCCTGGTGCTGAGTAGTTTTTTTCTCACGCTGCGATCCACGAGCATCTTGGCAGGCGCGCAAATTTTGGGGTGGTTCGTCTTTACCCAAATCTTCGAATCCCCCGCTAACCTGGAGATGTTGGGTTTCCAACTTATGCTCGCCACCGTCATTTTGTACGGCACACATTACCGCAATGTGTTTGAACAAGATCGCCAGTCTGATCTGCGGGATGCCGAAGAACGCTACCGCCAACTCGTCGAACTCGCCCCCTTTACCATTGCGGTCCAACAACATGGCAAAATCGCCTACATCAATCCGGCAGGAATCAATATGCTGGGCGGGACAACGATGACCGATTTTTGCGGTCAGCCAACCATTAACTTTGTGCATCCTGATTATTTGGACGCTGCGCAAAAACGTATCGTCCAAACAAGTGATACAAGCCGCCCCTCTGTGATCGTCGAAGAGAAACTGATCGGCCTGGATGGACGTATTGTTGAGGTCGAGACTACCGCCTTGCCCCTATTGTTTGATGGCAAACCGGCGACCCAAATCATCGTGCGCGATCTGACCGGACAACGCCGCGCCGAAGCCAAACAGCGCGCCAGTGAAACCCAATATCACGATCTGGTGCAGAATCTACCATTCGCCATCATCCGCACCACGCCCGGCCCACACGGAACCCGTATTGTTCAAAATCCGGCTTGTTTGCGCATGTTTGGCGTGGAATCGGAAGACGAGTTTCAGGCGATACCCGTCTCCAATTTTTACGTGAATCCAGCAGACCGCCAGGCGTATTCAGATCGCTTATTGGCCGAAGGCCATATAGATAGAGAGGAAGTCCAGTTTCAACGCGCTAATGGCGCTCTGTTTTGGGGATCAGTGACGGCGCAGGCAATACGCGATGAAACCGGCGCGGTTGCCTATTTTGATGCGGTCATCGAAGATATCACGCTGCGCAAAGAAGCCGCCGCCGCCATTCAGCGCAATGATGCGCATCTGCGCGCGTTACTGAGCGCTATTCCTGATATTATTTTCCAACTGAACCGCGCGGGTATTTTTACAAATTACCACGCGCCCGACCACAACCTGTTAGTTCCGCCGCAAGACTTTATCGGCAAATCGATGCGCGAAGTCCTACCCGATCTGGCCGAGCAAACGCATGAATACATCGCGCGTGCGCTGGCAACCGGCGACATGCAGTCTTACGAATATTCCGTCTTGGCGGATGATGGCGAACCACGCTATTACGAAGCACGAATGAGTCCGTACACTGACGACGAAGTTGTGGTCGTGGTACGCGACATCACCGCCTGGAAACGGTTGACCGAAAGCCTGCGCCACGAACGCGATCTGGTCGCCCGCATCACCGAAACCAGCCCCATCGCCATCACCACCGTCAGTAAAGAGGGACGGATTATATTCGCCAACCAGCGCGCTGAAGAGTTGCTCGGCCTTAAAAAAGACGCCATCACCCAACTGACGTATAACGATCCTGAGTGGCGCATTACCGATTATGAAGGCCACCCCCTCCCCGAAGAACACTTACCATTCGCCCGCGTGATGACCACCCGCAAACACGTCTATGAAATCGGTCACGGGATTGAATGGCCGAATGGCCGCCGGGTATTGCTTGCGATCAACGGTGCGCCGATCAAGAATGACGCCGGGGAGATCGAAGAAGTGGTTTTCAGTCTGGAAGATGTGACCGAACGCTTCGCCGTCGAACAAACCATGCGGGTTAGCGAAGAACGCTATCACAATTTGTTTGATAATACGCTGGTCGGGTTTGCGGTCCATGAGATCATCACTGATGAGGTGGGCAAACCCATTGATTACCGCTTCCTCGAACTCAATCGCCGCTTTGAGCAGCTAACCGGTTTGCGCGCCGAAGACGTGATCGGGCGCTGCATCACCGACATCATGCTCACAACGGACAGCACCTATATCGAACGCTATGGGCAGGTGGCGCTGACCGGCGAACCCACCCGGTTTACAGATTATTTTGAACCGTTGGATCGCTATTATGATATTGCCGCCTTCTCACCACGTAACGGCCAGTTTGCCACGCTCTTTTTAGACATTACCGATCGCGTCAAAGCCCAGGCCGAACTCGCGGACAGCGAAGACCGCTATCGCAGCCTGTTCGATGGCATTAACGATATTGTGCTGGTACACGATCTAGAGGGGCATATCCTGGATGTTAACGATGCGGCCTGCCGCCGCCTGGAATACAGCCGCGCGGAACTCATGCGGATGACACTGGCGCAGATTGACGAACCCGGTACGTATGCGGACGAATTCCAAGAGCGGCTCCAACACCAACTGGCGACAGGCGCATTAAGTGGCATTCAGGGGGCACACCTCACCAAGTCAGGCCGGCGGATTGCGATTGATGCTAACACAAAAGTGATTAATTATAAGGGGCAGCAAGCCGTACTCGCCGTTTCACGCGACGTTACGGAACGAAATCGGACCGAAACACTGCTGCGCCTGCAACATGATCTGATCACCAAGTTAGCCGCGATCAATGATCTGGAAACCGCGCTCAATCAGGTCATTGATAGCATCATCGGCATTGATGAAATCGATAACGCCGCGATTTATCTCATTGACCCCACCACTGACACGGCGGATATGGTCTATCAACGCGGGCTATCCCCTGAATATGCCGCGCATGTGGCCCACCCTGAGCGGGACTCACCCCAGGCGCAAAAAGTGCTTCAGGGCCAGCCCGTTTTTTGCCCCTATCGTGACTATTTACCTGAATTAGACACCATGCGGCAGAGTCAAGGCTTGCAAGCCTTTGGGCTGCTGCCAATCCAGCACGATCAGCAAATAATTGCCGCGCTGGTTGTTGCTTCGCACGTATATGAGACATTCTCGCCCCAGGTCCAACACAGTTTGCAAGCTATCGCGGCGCAGACCGGCACATTTTTGGTACGCATCCAGACGGAAACTGCGCTGCGCCGCAATGAAGCCACGCTGCAAAGTATTCTGCGGGCTGCGCCAGTGGGGTTGGGGATGATCACCAACCGGACTTTTGGGTGGATCAACGAACGGTTCGAAGACCTTATCGGTTACACGGCGCAAGAAGTCGCCGGGCAATCCGCCCGGATGATCTATGAGAGTCAACATGAATATGAGCGGGTAGGACAGGTCAAGTATGGTCAGATCAAGGCAGGGGCGCCGGTCGGGACCGTTGAAACCCGTCTTGTGCATAAAGATGGTTCAATAGCCGATGTCTTGCTTAGTTCATCCCCGGTTGATCCCGGTGATCTTGCGCAAGGTCTGATCACCGCGGCCATGGACATCACTGAACGCAAACGGATCGAAGAAACGCTCTATTTTGTCGGACAGCAAAGCTGGCAGGGCGAGGAAAGCGAAACCTTCAACGCAATTGTGCGCTTTCTGGGCGAAACGCTGGACATCGCGGTTGTTATGATCGGCGAACTGGTCGGGAATGAATTGGAGCAGGTGCAGTCCATCGCCCTCTATAAACAGGGGCAAACGGGAGAAACCCTCACCTATCCCCTCCCCGGCACACCTTGCCATAATGTGGTCTGCCAGGGAACGTGCGTGTATCCTGAGCGTGTTCAAACCCATTTCCCTGAGGATCAACTGCTCATTGATATGGGAGCGGCCAGCTATGCCGGCACACCCCTGCGGGATGCCTCCGGCGAGACACTCGGCATCTTGATCGCCGTCGATACCAAACCGATGGAAAAACCCAATCTAATCGACTCCATCCTGCAAATTGTCGGGGCGCGCGTGGCCCATGAAATCAACCGGCGGCGGGATGCCAGAGCCTTGCAGACCAGTGAAGCGCGTTACCGGGGCGTGGTCGAAACGCAGACTGAATTTGTCGTGCGCTGCAAACCGGACGGAACCCGGACATTTATCAATGATGCCTACTGCCGCTACTTTAACCAACCCCGCGAACAGTTAATCAGCAAAAAATTTGCAACGGTTGTACCCGCAACGGATTGGTCCGCTATTCAGGAAAAATTCACCCGGTTGACCCCCGAAAAACCAGCCGAAACGGGCATTCACCGGGTCATCAAACCCGATGGGCAGATCGCGTGGCACGAGTGGGTAGACCAGGGCATTTTTGATGACGCCGGGCAACTGGTCGAAATTCAATCAGTGGGGCGTGATGTGACCGAGCGCGTGCGGATCGCCAACGAACTGCGCCAGGAACGCGATCGCGCCCAGCAGTATCTCGACATCGCCGGGGTCATCCTGGTGGCGCTGGATACAGAAGGTCATATCACCTTGATCAACCACAAAGGCCGCGAAATTCTGGGGTACAGCGAAGCGGAATTACTCGGCCAAAACTGGTTTGAACGCTGCCTGCCCCCAGCCGAAATTGAAACTGTCTCCGCCTTCTTTAAGCAGGCCATAACCGGCGCAGCCGCGCTGCCGGACCATTACCAAAACACGATCCAAACCCGCGCTGGCGAAATCCGCCTGATCGCCTGGCACAATACCACACTGTTCGACGATACCGGGCAAATCACCGGCACGCTGAGTTCCGGCGAAGACATCACCGAACGCGAACGCGCCCGCCGCAATATAATCGAAAGTGAAGCGCGCTATTCCGCCTTGATCAATG
>JAFGJA010000343.1 GCA_016929355.1 Anaerolineae bacterium
ATATGCTCTACGATATACGTGGACAATTTAAGCGTATCAACGACCGCTACAAACGCGAAAAAGCCGCCCAAGAAAACCCCTATGGCGTTATTTTCTGGAAATCAAACCGGCTAGGTCGTGACAGCATCGAAGCCACCAACATCAAAACCGATCTCCGACTACGTGGTATCACGATTGTCGATCTACTGACATCTGCCAACACAGGCAATCCTGGTATCGATGCCCTGATCGAAGCCTTCCAAAGCTGGCAGGATGAGCAGCTTCTCAACGAAATTTCGGAGAATGTCAAGCGCGGTCAGGCGGAGCTTGTCGCCCTGCGCGATGATGATCCCGAGTTCCTCAAGTACAATCCTGATTGGCCGAGTACCGGCGGCTATCTTGGGGTCAGACCCGGTTCAGCTCCAATGGGTTTCAAGAAAGAGTATCTCCAAATTGGCGTGCATAAACGCAAGAAACGGCGTGCCGAAGGTGAACCACGCATTGCTGGGCGACTGGTGCCTGATCCGGAAACCTGGGATCGCGCCTATCTCGCCTGGGAAATGCGTCATGAAGGGAAAAAACTGGGCGAGATTCACCGAGCTACCAAGTTATTCAGCAACAAGAGCAGCTACAGCTCGTTTTTCGATAACCTGATTTACACCGGCGATGTCGCATTCGGCGGCAGGATATATGAAAACTTCGTCCCGGCGATGATTCCGCGCGAGTGGTACGAGAAAGAGCAGATCGCGCGGGCCGAGCGCTCCGAAAAATACAACGGGCGCGAAACCAAACCGGAGTATGAGCCGCGACGGATGGGCAACGATTATTTGTTATCCGGCTTGGTGTTCTGCGGTCATATCGAAGGTGAAGAACATCCGATGCACATCGGAACGATTCCGGCGGAAGAAGGCAAACGCGGCGAATACATCTATTTCCAATGCTCGCTGGGGAACAATTCGCGCGGCGAGCGCTGCCAGGAAAAACGCACCAGTCTGAAAGGGCTGGACCAAGCCGTGATCGACAACTTGCTAGAGCACATCGTCACGATAGAGAACCTGCAACCGCTCGCTGATGAGATCGCCGCCAAGCTCAGCGAACGCAGCAAAGATGCCCACACACGGATCGCAGCGGTACAGTCGAAGTTGGATGAAGTCCGCCGGTCAATGAATAATCTGCTGGATGCTATTGAGAAGATGGGCTATGCGCCGCACATTCAGGATCGCTATGACGAGCGCAAACGCGAGGAATCTGAACTACTTGCCGAGATGGTGAGTCTTGAAGCTTTGACAGTCAAACCGAGACAGATCAAGTTTGTCACGAACGATATGCTGAAACAATGGGTTGAGCACACACGTGAAACGTTAGAAAACGGAGATCGAGGTTTGGCGCGGCGAGCGATTCAGCAATTCGTGGCCAAGATCGTTATAAAAGACGGAACGGGAATGATGTATTACACATTCCCGCTCGAAGGCGAACTGTATATGCCTAGTGTACAGAAGGTGGACCTGAAGAGACTCGAACTCTTGACCTCTACAGTGCGATTGTAGCGCTCTCCCAGCTGAGCTACAGGCCCATACACACTAGAATAGGTAGGGGGAACCCATCCCAGTGTGGCAGAATTTTAGCAGTCGGAACGGGTGCTGTCAAGGTCTTTCCACCATCTTCGCCTAGCGACATACCTCAATCACCCTTGCTCAAAGACCTTAATCGCGTGCAGGAGTGTTTCATTCACGGGTGTTGGAATATTGTGTTGTGCGCCTAAGGCCAGCATCTTTCCGGCGAAAATATCTACTTCAGTGGTGCGTCTCGCTTCAATGTCTTGTAGCATCGACGTTTTACCCTCAGGATGCAGCGTATTCAGCACGGTGTACCAATTCGTTATATCCTCCTCTCCCAGGTTCACCTGTTCGGCTTGAGCTACTGCGATCACTTCACGCATGGCTGTTTCCATGATCGCCTGCGCATGTTCGGATGTCTGAAATACACCATACGGCGCGCGTAATACGGCGGATGCTTGATTGATCCCCACATTGATCATAAATTTCCACCACATATTGCGGATCATGTCAGCCGGAGTTTGCCAGGGAATTTGCGCGCGATCCAATAGGGTCTGCACGCACTTGATACGCGCTGAAAGGTGTGTGTTATCCGCATCGCCCACAAAAATCGTGCCGGTGTGGGTAAACGTAACCGCGTTGCCAGTACGCAGCGCATCGATCCCCACCGCAACAGCATAGACGACTTTATCCCACCCGTAGACCTCGGCCAGCATGGGTTCGCTATCGAGGCCGTTCATCACCGACAGAATGAGCGTATTTTCACCCACGCGATGTGCCAGATCGGGGATTGCTCCGGCTAAATGTTGGTGCTTGAGCGCGACCAGAATCAGATCGGCGGGTGGCGTATCTCCCGCATCGTCCGGGGTGGTGATGGGAATGGCGTACTGCTGACTGTTGACGATCACCCCTTCGGCTTTGAGGCGGGCCGCGCGCTCACCGCTAGCAATGAAGGAAATACAATTGGGATCAGCCGCATAGAATTTACTGGCGTAGGCCGCGCCGAGTGCGCCTGCGCCAAGAATGGCAACTATCATAAAAAACCCCTTTTCGCGGAATTGTTGGTTTTGGCTATGATCTGGTCACGATCAATCTATATAATAGCGCTGACTAGAGGACAGGAGCCAAAAAATGTTTATTGTGCATGTGTTTTGCCATGTAAAACCCGAATTTGTCGCGCAGTTCAAAGCCGCCAGCATGGAAAATGCGCGCAACAGTGTGCAGGAACCCGGTATTGCGCGCTTTGATGTGTGCCAGCAGCAGGACGATCCGACGCGGTTTGTGTTGGTCGAAGTGTATCGCACGCCTGATGATCCCGCCGCGCACAAACAGACGGCGCATTATGCAGCCTGGGCTGAAGCGGTGACTGATTGGCTGGCTGAGTCGCGCAGCAAGATCGTGTATGACAACGTGTTTCCTGACGAACAGGGTTGGGGGTAGTTGATGACGGGTTCACATTTTGAGTTTACGACCACCACCCGCATCCTGTTTGGCGCGGGACGATTGGCTGATGTAGGCCGGCTCGCGGCGGCGATGGGGTTGCGGGCGTTGGTAGTGACCGGGCGCAATCCGGCGCGTGCGGCGCGGTTATTCGAATTATTGGATGAAGCTGATGTTGAGCATGTCACGTTTAATGTTGAGGCCGAACCGACGCTTGAAGTCGCGTTAGATGGCACAGCGCTGGCGGACCGCGAGGAGTGCGATCTGGTTGTGAGTTTTGGCGGCGGCAGCGTGATTGATACCGGTAAAGCGATTGCTGCCCTGTTAGCCAATCCCGGCGATCCGCTTGATTACCTGGAAGTGATCGGACGCGGGCAACCTCTGGTCAACCTTGCCGCGCCGCATCTGGCGATCCCGACGACGGCGGGAACTGGCTCAGAAGTGACGCGCAATGCGGTATTAGCCTCAACTGAGCATCGTGTCAAGGTCAGTTTGCGGAGTCCGCTGATGCTGCCCACGATTGCGCTGGTCGATCCCGAATTGACCTACAGCTTGCCGTCGCGCATCACCGCTTATACCGGGCTAGATGCGCTCACGCAGGTGATCGAGCCGTATGTGTCACATCAGGCGAATCCGGTGACAGACGCGATCTGCCGCGAAGGAATCCGGCGCGCGGCGCGATCCTTAGAGCAAGCCTACGAACACGGGGATGATGTCAACGCGCGCGAAGATATGGCGCTGGTGTCATTGTTCGGGGGCTTGGCGCTCGCCAATGCGAAACTCGGCGCGGTGCATGGTTTTGCGGGGCCGTTTGGGGGTATGTTCCACGCGCGGCATGGCATTGTCTGCGCGGCGCTGCTGCCGCATGTGATGCGCGTCAATGTCGAAGCGATGGTAGCGCGTGACCCGAATAATCCCGCGCTGGACCGTTACGACGAAATCGCGCAATGGTTGATCGGGGATGCATCGGCTACGGCTATGGATGGCGCGGCCTGGGTAGGCGCGGTGTGTGGTTCGATGCACATTTCAGGTTTGGGCGTGTATGGCTTTGATCACACGAAATTCGACGCGCTGATCGATAAAGCCGCCGTATCCAGTTCGATGAAGGGTAATCCGATCCAACTGACGCGGGACGAAATGGCGACTATTCTGGAACGGGCGTTGTAGCTGTATGAAACGTTGGCAGGCTGATCTGGCATTGGGGATCATCGCGCTGATCTGGGGTGGAACGTTTGTCATTGTGCAAAATGCGCTGGATGCGGTGGGACCGTTGACGTTTGTCGCATTTCGGTTTGCGCTGGCGTCGCTGGTGCTGATTGCGTTATTCGCGCGGCGACTGCGCTCGATCTCGCGGATAGAAATCCTGGCCGGGGGTTTGATCGGCGTCTGGTTGGCGGGTGGCTATACGTTCCAGACTATCGGCCTCCAATCCACCACTACCGCGAAAACGGGCTTTATCACCGGCTTGAGCGTGGTCATTGTCCCGGTGCTGTCAACCGTGTTGCTGCGGCGTCCGCCGGGGCGCGGCGCAGTGATCGGCATTATCGCGGCGACGGTGGGCCTCGGCTTCTTATCGCTGGATCGCAACCTGCGCATTCAATCCGGCGATTTGTGGGTGCTGGCGTGTGCGCTTATGTTCGCGCTGCATATCGTGACGGTGGCGCACTTTTCACCCCATTTCGACTCGATCCGGCTCGCCATTGCGCAAATCGTTGCGGTGATGGTGCTGGCAACGGGATCGGCAGCGATATTCGAAACGCCAACGATCAAGCTGCCCCTGGCAACCTGGGCAGCGATTGCTTTTATGGGTGTGGTGGCGACGGCGCTCGTGTTCAGCGTGCAAGTCTATGTGCAGCGCTTCACCACGCCAACCCATACCGCGCTGCTGTTCAGCCTGGAACCTGTCTTCGCGGCGTTTTTTGGCTGGTGGTTAGCCAATGAACAGCTTGGCCTGAAAGAATTAACTGGCTGCGGTTTGATCCTCGCCGGGATGATCGTGGCGGAATTGGGCGGCGCTGCCAAGGGCGATATACCAGTTTTGGAACCTGATGCAGTTGGGACAGAACCAGTTCATGTATAGAATCTGATCAGGTCATGACTTAAACTTCACTACTGGAAGGATGACAACACATGGAATACCGTACATTTGGACGAACAGGCTGGCCGGTCAGCGAGATTGGCTATGGTATGTGGGGCATGGGCGGTTGGAAAGGCTCGGATGATGACGAGTCGTTGCAGTCGCTGCACCGTTCGGTTGAACTCGGCTGCACGTTTTTTGATACGGCGTGGGGCTATGGCGCGGGTCACAGCGAAGGCTTGCTCGGCCAATTGGTGCGCGCGTATCCCAACAAAAAACTGTATACCGCCACCAAACTCCCGCCCAAAAATTTCAAGTGGCCTTCTCGCCGGGGCTACACGCTTGATGAATGTTTTCCGCCCGACCATATCCGCGAATACACCGAAAAGAGCCTGGAAAATCTGGGATTGGATTCCGTCGATTTGATGCAGTTCCACGTTTGGGAGGATGATTGGGCACTCGACGAACGCTGGCAGCGTGCGATGGACGATCTCAAAAGCGAAGGTCTGATCCACGCCACTGGCATCAGCATCAACCGTTGGGAACCCTGGAACGGAGTTAAAACGGTGCGTTCCGGTCACATCGACGCGGTGCAGGTGATTTACAACATCTTCGACCAGAATCCCGAAGATGAATTGTTCCCGGCCTGCGCCGAACACAACGTCGCGGTGATTGCGCGCGTGCCGTTTGATGAAGGGACGCTTACGGGCAATCTCACCAAAGATTCCACCTGGCCGGCAGGCGACTGGCGCAATACGTATTTTGTGCCGGAGAATCTCAATTCCTCGGTGGATCATGCTGAGGCGCTGCGCCCGCTCGTGCCGGAAGGTATGACGATGCCCGAAATGGCGCTGCGCTTTATCCTGGCGAATCCTACCGTCAGCACGATCATTCCGGGGATGCGCAAGCTGCG
>JAFGJA010000344.1 GCA_016929355.1 Anaerolineae bacterium
ATCGCATAGACCGCTGTCGCGCGATGGCTTTTTTGCCCATTGCTTGCTGGCTCATTTTGCGTTACGGGTGGCAAGGTGAACAGATACTTTCTTTTTCAGCGTGCATGATTTATTCCTTTACGACTAATAACCTAATAAGGTCCGCAAACTCTCGATGACATCTCCTACTGCTGACTATGCCACTAACCGTACACCACATGCGATAGTCTATGTGCGAGTTTCAGCGCACCTGAGTGCTTGACGATCTAAGAAATCGCTGTTATTGTGCGGGCAAGGAGCGACAATGCTACACACATTACTCATTGAGGATAATCTCAGGCTGCAAAATGCCTTAAAAAGCGGACTCGAAGCGCTCGGCGAAGTTGACATACTTGCTGCCTTTGCATCGGGCGAGGAAGCAGTGGAATATTGTCTGGCAAGCACACAAATCGATGTCATGCTGATGGATGTGGCGTTAGCTGGCGACATGAACGGCATCGAGACCGCCGTTGCCATCCGGCGCGAATTTCCACGCTTGCCGGTGGTGTTTTATTCGATTGCCGATGATGATGCCTACTTTCGTGCGTTTCGCCGGTCCGGTATCTTGACCCACTACGCTTACGTGCGGAAATCGAATTACTTGCTGCCGGACATGATTCTGCCATTATTGCGAGATGCAGTCACCGGACGCAGTTTCATCGACCCTGACATTGCGGCGCGGGTGCAAGAAGTGCGTCACCGGGACGAACATGCCCCCCTGGATTTACTTGAACCTAACGAGCAAATTGTGGCGCGGATGCTGGCGCAAGGCTTGACCAACGAGCAAATCGCGGACCGGATGGGCTTTCGTGACAAGCGCACCATCAGCCGCACCAACGGCCAGATTTATGCCGCCTGGGGTCTGGTCGAAAATACGACTGACGAAAAAGTCGCGCGTACTCGCGCCGCGATCATCGTGCATACGGGCTTGCTGATTCAGTGGGACGCTACCGGCATCGCGCACGTTATGAACGAACAGGGCGAATGGGTAGCGTGGAACTTACCATGATCACCGAATTGCTGATGGTCGATTGGGCATTGATCAGCATCTCGCTGTTTAATGCGTTGTTGTTGATCTGGTTGGGATTGACGATAGTCCTCAATGCCGAACGGCGCGATTGGGGCGTGCGTCTGGTTACGGCGGGATTTCTGTCTGGGGCATTATTTTTCGTCTGCCATACCGTGATCATCGGCCATGAATTAACCATCTTCGGGAGCGAAGACCTTGAAGGTTGGTGGCGCACCAGTTGGTATCCGGTGCTGATAGCCCCGTTTTCCTGGTATATGGTTATTCTCTGGTATGCCGGTTTTTGGGAGAGTCAATCCGCACGTCTACGTCGCCTGCACCGTCCGATGGTCTGGCTGCTGACGATCTATATTATCCTGCTCACCGGATTACTGACGTTTACGCATTCGCTGCCATCGTACATCAATCTCACCTTGCTCGATTTTTCGGATACCACTGCCATCGCGGGTATACCACTGCTGCTGTTACTCTATCCTCCTTTTGCCCTGATCTGCATTGTGTTGTCATTGGACACCGTGCGCCATCCGGTTCCATCGCGGCGGATGATGGGCGATCTGGCCCGGCAGCGCGCCCGTCCCTGGCTGTTTGGCGCGACGGTGGTTTTGTTGCTCGTCGTGACATTGGTAGCGAGTTTTATCATCTGGCTGTCACTCTATGCGCGCATCTATCCGCGTACCGGCCTCATGCCCCAATTGAGCGCAGTACGCCTCGTCGTCTACGTCGATCTGTTTCTCGAATCGTTGATCGGGGTCGCTATCGCCTTGCTGGGACAAGCGATTGTGTCCTACGAAATTTTTACCGGACAAACGCTCCCCCGGCGCGGATTTTTTCGCCAATGGCGCGGAACGGTCCTGTTTGCCTGGGGAACCGCCTGGATTGTTGGTTTCGCCCTCAGTTGGCAAGTTTTGCCCATCTTCTCATTCATGCTCGCCACCGCCGTGATGATGGTCCTTTATGCCTTTTTCGGTTGGCGCACCTTCCGCCACCGCGAAGAATTGATCGCGCAGTTACGCCCGTTTGTCATCAACCCTGAACCCGGCAGCCCGCCGGGTATCATGCGTCTGGATCGGCAGACAGTGGCGTTATTCACCACCATTTGCCACGATGTATTAGATACGACCCGCGCCTATCTGATCCCTCTCGGCACACGGGTTCCACTCGCCGGACCTCCTTTAATCTATCCGGCAACACTCGCCCAACCCGCCCTACGTATTACACCTGATCTGTTCCCCTCCCCCGAAACGATTATTGTCGCGCTCGATATGGCACGTTATGCGGGCGCAGCATGGGGCATTCCACTTTGGAATGAGCATGGGTTAATCGGAACCCTGCTCTTAGGTCCGAAATGCAATAACGCGGTGTATACGCGGGAAGAAATCGAAATCGCCCGCGCCAGTGCAGAACGGATTCTAGACACGCTGACCGGGGAGCAGATCGCCCAACGACTGGTTCAAATCCAGCGCCGACGCTTTGCGGAGACTAAAGTATTGGACCTGCGCACGCGCCGGACTCTGCATGATGACATTCTGCCCGAACTACACATGACCGTACTGCAATTAAGTGCCCTGGCGCGCGAGGAACCCGTCATAAGCGAATCCATCCAGGCGCTCTCACACATCCATCACCGGATTTCTGATCTGATCCATACGCCAACGGGCACATTCACCGCCCATGGACAAAACGCCCATCTCGTGCCAGCGTTACGCGCAATGATGGAGGATGAGTTT
Organism: Anaerolineae bacterium; assembly: GCA_016929355.1. Taxonomy (GTDB): domain Bacteria; phylum Chloroflexota; class Anaerolineae; order Aggregatilineales; family Aggregatilineaceae; genus JAFGJA01. The sequence goes on from JAFGJA010000344.1 coordinate 2,773, forward strand.
GCCGGCGCTTTTGATTCGGTTACATGGCATACAACGCCAACCATACTCGAACTGGACCCACTGCTGCATGAAGTGGCTTACAACGCCATCCGCGAAGTAGTGCGCAATGCCGCCTTACATGGCCGGGACGATCACCCGGATCGCGTGTTGAATCTGATGATAGAAGTCCGGCACGAACATCCCGGACTGGTGATCACGGTCCGCGACGATGGAGTCGGTATATCGTTTAACCCACCTGGCCCGCCAACACGAGAGGCTAATTCGTCCGTAGGGAATGGTGGGGGATTGATACTCCACAGCACCATGCTGGCGATCTCTGGCGGAGAATTGAGCGTTGCCTCACCGGTTGGCGGCGGCACACAGATCACGATTACGCTCCCGCTATAATCTGAGCAGCACACACCCTCGATCTATTGCATGAAAATAGCGATCCGGCTCCTTTCTTGTGGTATCATTATGCCGGTAACTAATCAATCATACGGAAAAGGATTTTTTCAGCATGAGCAAAGCTAAACGTAACGCTCTGCTGCTGCTCATCGCCGCCGGGATATTAACCTTGATTCTGGTCATGAGTCTATCCAAACTTACCCTTTCGTCGGGCAGGTCATTTTCGCTGGAAAGCACGGACTCCCCCGTATCCAGTACGGAGGAGATCACCTCTGGTGATGAAGGGCTGCTGTGGATACTACGGGGTTTCATCGCACTGGCGATCATTGGTGTGCCGATCTATATTGTCGTTTCGCTCTTTAGCGCCAAAGGGCGGCGGCGTTTGCTGGCGAATCTCATCCTTGTTGCGTTCCTGTTCTGGTTACTCAATTACATCGAGAGCCATCCCATTGAAGAAAACCCCCGCACATCCGAAGTCATGGCGGATGATACCGGCGAACTGGCAGAAAGCACGTCGCCCACTATTTTTACGGAGGACGAAGCGCCAGCCTGGTTAGCGACAGTGGTCATTCTGGTTGCGGCACTGGTCGGGGCCGGACTGTTAGGCGTTGGCGTGTGGTTTTTCCAGCAGCGAACAAAACACGCGCTACCTTTACCACTGGATTCGCTGGCTGAAACTGCACAAGACACGATTGAGTCGCTGCAAGCAGGGGGAGATTTTAGAACGGCGATCATTCAGTGTTATTATGAGATGAATCGGGTGATCAAGCTGGAACGCGGCATCTCACGCGAAACCACGACGACTCCGCGCGAATTTGAAACCTATCTCATCAAACGCGGCTTGCCCAAAGAAGCCCTGGCAACACTCACGCGCCTGTTTGAGCAAGTCCGCTACGGCAACGCGCCATCACGCACCGACGATGAAGCGCTGGCCGTTGATTGTTTGACCAAGATCGTCGATTCCTGCAAAATGGCGAAGATTGCGTCATGAAAAACAAGAGAGTTTTTCTTCTACTCGCTTTCACAATATTGGTCGTTATCTTTAGTATCCTGACCGTGCTGTTTTGGTCTTTCATGACCGATAAGATTTTAGCTCCCATCTACTACTTGCTTTGGGTGAGCGG
>JAFGJA010000345.1 GCA_016929355.1 Anaerolineae bacterium
AAATTAAGTAATGCGCTGTATGATCTTCGGCAAATGCCTGTGGCTCTGGGCCTGAGCGGATCGGCGGCGGCATGGCCGTATTGTTATGTTGGGGGCGGTAGTTCAGTATGAAAACGATTTGGATGCTAACTTTCCCCTGTTGTTTATGCTATGATTGAAGCGTTATGTTTGAGGATTGTAACTGTCAATAGGATTGCAGTACCGTTGGCTTGTCTCAACACTTCGTTTACACTTATGGTCAATTTATCTCTAAAGACTGTTAAGCATTTATCCGAGGCTTATTTTGGCATCAATACACACACCTGATCCACTGCTTGCCTGGCGCAAACAATTTCCAATTTTGAATGATACAATTTATTTGGTCAGTAATTCGTTGGGGGCGATGCCGCGCGCGGTCTATGACAGCCTGCGCGACTATGCGGATACCTGGGCCACACGCGGCGTCCGCGCCTGGGGCGAGGGATGGTGGGAGATGAATGTCGCCACCGGCAACCGGATTGCGCCCATGATTGGCGCGCCGCCCGATTCCGTATCGATGCATCAAAATGTGTCATTGGCAATGGGCGTGCTGCTGTCCGGCATTGATTTTGGTGATGCGGCGAGTTCGCGTAACAAGATCGTGATCGAAGCGGGGATTTTTCCCTCGGTGTATTATGTGCTGCGGGGCATGGTTCCGCCGCACATCGCATTTCAGATGATCGAGAGCGAAGATGGCGGCATCACCGTGCCGGTGGAACAGATCATCGATGCCATTGATGAGCGCACTTTGCTTGTACCGATCAGTCATGTGTTGTTTCGCAGCGCCTATATTCTGGATGTGAAAGCGATCATCGAAAAGGCACATGACGTTGGCGCGATGGTGATCGTGGATGGCTACCACGCGGCGGGGATTGTGCCGTTTGATGTATGCGATCTCAACGCTGATTTTTACCTGGCGGGTGTTCTCAAATGGATGTGTGGTGGTCCCGGCGGCGTGTTTCTCTACGCGCGCGATGATCATCTCAAGCAGTTTGAACCCGGTCTGACCGGGTGGATGGCACACCAACGACCCTTTGCCTTTGCCGTTGACGACATAGAATGGCGGGATGATGCATTCCGTTTTCTGAATGGTACGCCCGCGATTCCCAATTTGTACGCGATTCAGCCCGGCATCGACATTATTGCCGAGGTGGGAGTCGACAGTATTCGTGAAAAATCAATGCGGCAAACCGCGCTGCTGCTTGAACTGGCCGAAGCCGCCGGATTCACGATCAATTCGCCGCGCCAACCCCACGAACGCGGTGGGACGGTGACGATTGATCTGCCCCATGCTTATGAAGTCTCGCGCGAATTGCTCGCCCGTGAGATCGTGATCGATTATCGCGCTCAGGCCGGGATTCGCATCTCACCGCATTTTTATAACAGCGATGATGAAGTGCGTGATGTGATTGCTACTATGCAGGCTATCCTGGAAAGTGGGGATTGGCAACGTCACGCAGGCCAAAGATCATTTGTTACATAATGAAGAATTGATTTAGTATCAATAAAACCCTCACAGATAACCAACGACATTTTTATTCGTTGTTAATTGTTCGCGGGTACAATACATATAGTAGATGTATGTGTAATGGAAAATTGGCGACGCATGATGGATACAAGCGGGCTTTACGATATTACGCGCACAATTTCACCGGCCCTGGCTGTTTGGCCGGGGGATACGGCGTTTAGCTATGTCCATAATTTGCGTAAGCAAGCTGGCGATGCGGTGAATCTGACGACAATCACGTTGAGTCCCCATACTGGGAGCCATGCCGATGCCGCGTATCATTTTATCGACGATGGGCCTTCTCCGGCGGCGATGCCCCTGGCACATTATTTAGGCCCGGCGCATGTCGTGACGATTGACCGGCGTTCGGGCGGGATTGTCCCTGCCGATTTTGCGGGGCACGATCTGACCGGTATGGAGCGCTTGCTCATTCATACCTGGGTGAGTGATACCCCTGATGGCGTTTGGCCGGAAGATTTTCCGTATCCAACGGTGGAACTGGTCGATTGGTTGGCGGCGCGTCAAGTGGTGCTGCTGGGGATGGATAGTCCATCAGTCGATGCGTTTGCTAGCGCCGATTTACCGTGTCATCACCGGTTATGGGCACAGGGGATGGTTCACCTGGAAACATTGGTGCTAGCCGGTGTGCCGGACGGAGTGTATGAATTGATTGCTTTGCCGCTTAAGCTGGATGGGGTATGTGGCAGCCCGGTGCGAGCTGTGTTGTTGAGGAGAATGTATTGGCTACGCCGCTAGTTTTGGTTGTAGATAATGAAGATGGTTTGCTGGTGCTATTCGCCCGGCTGGTGCAGCGACTTGGATGTAATGTATTACAAGCCAATCAGGGTCAGATGGCTATCGACATCTTACAAGAACAAACACCTGATCTGATGATCTTGGATCTGGCGATGCCGCAGGTGAGTGGTTTTGATGTCCTGCGGGCGATTGTTGACATCCCGCGTTTAGACGCGATGCGCGTTATGGTTTTGACCGCAACGGGGCCTGGTCCTGCGCCGGAAGATGTGAATCACCGCGTTGATGCCTGGGTGACGAAACCCGTGCTGCCGACTATTTTTATCGAAGAGGTCGAAAGTCTGTTAGGATTATCCGACGAATGAGGTTTTGGTAACTACTCGACATGAGTCTAAACCAAAGGTATCATTTACATAGGGTGTTGTGTGTTAGATACTGCTCATTGGGGGGGGAACTGCATGATGCAGTATGTTGAGTCTAAATATCATGCACATTACACAACCGTCAATAGCTGGCAATGTTCAGGGAAAGCGGGCGTACAGTGACTGTACCACTAGTGCTAATCGTGGATGATGAGCCGGGTTTGCTGCGGCTCTTTGCAGGATTAGTTGGACGGCTGAATTGTGACGCAATTCCAGCCAGTGGGGGTGGTGAAGCTATCGACATACTGAGCCATGAAACACCGGACTTGATGATTCTGGATTTGGCAATGCCGGAAGTATCAGGGTATCAGGTGCTGCGTTATGTGCGCAGCGTGCCCCGGTTGGAAAACATGAAAGTGATGATTCTAACGGCTCGCCCTCACATGGTTCCGGAAGTCGAAGCATTAGGGATCGATTGTTGGGTTTCCAAACCGATCATGCCTAATGATTTTCTCGATATAGTCGATCAAATGCTATCCTACTAACAAGCTCAATGGGCCGCGTGCCGCATTGAGCTTGTATTGTGTGTCCCTATCGTTACCTCATTACTGATCACGTCAGGGGTTATTATCCCCCCGCCATATTCAACAGGTCTTGCACCGTGACCGGGTTGACGTTCGGATACCCCCACCCACAGTTTTGATTGCACAAATCCTGCAAAATGGGAATCGCGGCTGCATAGTTGCCGCCATACACGTAATTCCGCGCGGTGACGTACAACTCGACAAAAATCGCTTCGCCGTATAACGTGTTCGGAATCTCGCCCAAATCTTGCGCGCGATAGATCATATCCACGCCGCGCAGCAGCATATCTTCGCCATCTTCGTTTTGCCCGCGCAAATACGTTTTCCCCTGCTCGGTGAGCGCATGTAAAAGCATGGCTTTGGCTTCGGCGGTGCGGGCGTAGTCGGGGGCGAGCGCGAACAGCGCATCCAACCATTCGATAGCTTCTTCATAGCGCGTCAGCCGGGCGGCGATCTCCGCTTGCTGGTAGAGGTAATCCGGGTCTGAGGCCGGATTCAGCGTGGCGGTGGCTGCCTCGGTGGGCGGGACG
>JAFGJA010000346.1 GCA_016929355.1 Anaerolineae bacterium
CAAAAGCGGAACGTTTAATCCGGCCAAGCCATCGGCAGCCCACAAATTATAGTTCATACCCCAGGGCGCAAACGCAACCACGGCTTTGATCCGGCTGTCGAGCGAGGCGGTGAGTTCCGGCGCACCGGCTAACCGGGATGCGATAGCGGTGGAGCCGCCGGATATATAACCAAAGAAACCGGCTGCATCCGGGCTGAAACCGGCTCCGGCAGCGTTGAGCGAACCATAACCGCCCATCGAATAGCCGACCAGCGCCGTATGGTCCGCATCAACCAATCCGGCCAGGAAACTATCACTATCCGCCGCGCCCATTGCCGCCATTTGGTTGAGGACAAAGAGAATGTCTAACGGGCGGTTGAGCAAGGTGCTGGCGAAGGTTTTCGTATCACTGAACGTCGAATCGGTGTGATCGATGGCAACGACCACGTAGCCCTTCGAGGCCAGATTTTCAGTGAGGTAGGTCATCATGAAACGCGAACCGGGGAAGCCATGCGAAACGATCACCAACGGGTAAGCGCCGCCGCTCAGGTCCGGTGCGGCGTCACGTTTGGCGCGGCCCCAGAAGGTGAAGGGGCTAATGGTGCGGCTTGGGTCATCGGCGCGACCATGCACATCGGTGTATTCCGCCACCGCCGCCTCACCAGCCGGGATCACGGCGGGATACCAGATTTCGAGCGTCAGGGGGCGATCATAGCGCGGATCGGGATTGTCGGCGGTGTAGTTGACCACATCGAACTGATCGGGATTGACGACTGCCAGCGTGCGCACCCCGACGCCATAGTCACCGCGCGGCGCGAGGACCGGGGCATCCGGGCGGGGATCACCAAATAGGAATGCATTGGTATCAGGTGCTTGGGCCAAGACGGTACTCCCCAGTGATATAAGTGTCAATAAAGTGAGTGCAAAAAACATTTTTTTCATCTTAAACTCCTGTAGTTAAGCGCTTAACTATTGGGGCAAAAAATTTTGCCCACAACAGCGATTATTGTAAATAGAATCGTTTAAGGTGTCAAATGAGTTGAGTAAGGGGGGCGGGGCGCGTGTTAGGCCCCGCCTATGTTGCACTTAGTTCGTTATGCCGGAGTTGTGCTCACGCGGAACGCATCCGGTGACTTATCTGCGAGTGTTTCCACAATAGCCACGACCAGATCAACGACCTCATTCAGCAGATCGTTACTCAGCCACAAGGGGGTATCGCCGGGTTGGTGCCGCAGCGAGACAATATCCCAGCCCACCGACGAACACAATGCTACGGCGGGCACACCGTTAAATGCAAAGGTGGAATGGTTGCTTTGCGGCCAGGGATCGACCCACTGCACGCGCGGATAGTGTGCCGTGACGCCGGCTAACGCCGCCTGAAACGCCTCGTTCCCGGCCATACAGGTGATCGTATTCTGCCCCAGGATGTGCGCGATCCCGTCCATGTTGATCGCGGCGATCACATCCCCGAACAGGGGGCCGCGCTCGTTGATGTAAACGACGTGATCCTGGCTGTAATTTTCCTCGTCGGCAAACGCGATGAATTCCAATCCACAGCCGAGATCTCGTCCTGCGAGTCGTTCTGCGAGGCCGAGCAGCGCCGCGATTCCGCCCGCATTATCCCATGCGCCGGGCGTATCGAGCTTGGTATCGAAATGGGCCATCAACGCGATCCGGGCCGGGTGTGATCCCGGTTGCAGGCCGAGGATATGGTGGGCGGCAACGGGCGCGGTTTGCGTGATGTCTTGCGCCACGATCCGCAAATGGACCGGCTCATTGGCGTGATTCACCGCATGATGCAGCAGGCGCGCCCCCACATCGGCGGGCACGGTAGCCGAGGGGATCGTGAAATCGGCGTCTTCGATGCGACGTTCGACGTTGTTCAGGTGCGGATTGACCGTGATCACCGCCGCCGGATTTGCCTCTAACAGGGTACGGTTGATGTGCTGATCGCGTGGATCGTTGTAGATCGGGCAGTTGAGCGGGATCAGGGGATAGCGCGTGAGATCGTCATACAAAACCGCGATTTTTCCCGCGAGATCACCGGATTTCGCCAGTGCATCGAGGTCGGCGACGGTCCCGGCGGTAACGAGGGGCGCGGTCACGTCACACGGCGGCGAAACGAGATTCGCGGCAGCGTGCAGGTTATTACTTTCACCAGATTCCCCGTTGAGTGTGAGCGTGGTTGCGTCGCAGGACCAACCGGGGACGGTGAACGGCAGGTGCTCCATTGCCAATCCCGTGCGGCGCAAGGTTTGCTTAACGTAGTCTGTCGCGGCGGCGTGGGCCGGTGTTCCGGCGGGGCGCGGGCCGATCTCGCCGGCTAAGAAACGAACATGCTGCATCAGGTTCAGTTTTTCGGGCATAGTGCGGGTTATCGCTCCTCTAAAGTCAAAATCAAGGGAAAATCAAGAGGAAAAGCAGAGATTTTCAGCAATGTTTGTCTGATCAGGACAGGCTGGTAGCTGACTGCTTTTTTAGCGCGCTAGTTCTATTGTACAACCCTGGTGGGCATATGGAGGGTTTTGCACGCGACGTTGACCGGATTCATACGGTATAGTAGGTAGTAGTACGTGAAGGTAATTGTGAGGCGGTTTAGTATTGTGGCATAATAAAGATATGCCAAATCAAAACGAAAGCCAACTCCTTCATCGCGCATGTAACGGGGATCGTGACGCCGTTGCCGCGTTGTATCGCGCGCATGTGCAGGCGATCTACCGCTATATCAACTACCGCGTGCCGGATAGTACGTTGGCCGACGATCTGACTGCCGAAGTTTTTTTGCGGATGGTTGAGGGCTTGCCGCATTACCGGATGAACGGTGTGCCCTTCGAGGCGTGGTTGTACCGGATCGCGGCGGCGCGCGTGGCGGATTATTACCGCCGCCGCAGCCGTCGCCCGCAGGAAGCGCTGACCGATCAGGAACCGGATCGGGGTGAGTCGCCGGAAGGTAAAATCCAGTACGCCGAAGAGAAAGACGAACTCCGCGCGGCGCTGCGCAACTTGACCGCCGATCAGCAGGATGTTTTGCTGCTGCGTTTTGTCGAGCGCAAAAGTCATGCGGAAGTCGCGGCGATCATGGAGAAGTCGATCTCGGCGGTGAAAAGCACCCAGCATCGTGCTTTGACGCGGTTAGCAGAGTTAATGGGGATCGAGAACAAAGGCCGCCACTATTTGCGCGGCGATAATGCCTAAATAAGACACGGTGTAACACATGGAAACCAACATGGACCAACAACACCCACATGATTTCATTGATGATTTGGCCGATCAACTTGATGAACTGATTCCCCCGGCGCAGACCGATCTCCCCGCGCATGATCTGGCCGATCCCGCGTTGGTGGTTGCGCGGCGGTTGGCGGCTGCCGAACGCCCGGTGATGGCGGCGGATCGCGTCGATCAACTTGAAGCGCAGCTTCGCGCGCGGGTGACGATGCCGCAAAACCATAAACACCCACGCCGCAAGCTGGTCTGGGCGGTGCGCTGGGTAGCGGCGGCGAGTGTGTTGATCGTCTTTGCGATCACGTTAGCGGTGGGGTTTGCTTTGCTGGATCAGGATGATGCGCACATGCTGACCCCGGATGGAAATGTGGTTGAAGCGCCGGATGCTGCCGGATCACCAGCCGGAATACAACCGGTGTCGCCCGTTGTCATTGTCCGGCAGACGCGCGAATCGAGTGTGTTTGTCATTCCCCCTGGTCCGTAATTGGCCTGAAGTATTTATGAAAAATTGTCGAATTCGTAAATTTGGGATGGTGCGAGACAATTATTCATAGTACTATGGTCATATCAGTTATGGGCGTATACGGGGAAAAATTATGACACCATCACGGCAAATTTTCATCAGTTACACACCAGAAGACGAAACCTTCGCCGCGCGACTCGCTAATGATTTGCTGCAAAGTGGCGCATCCGTTTGGTTGGATATTTTGCACGCCGAACCGGGCCGTAATTGGTCGCGCAGCGTCGAACGTGCGCTCGCGGAATCCGGCATGATGATCGTGATCCTGTCGCCGGAAGCGCTCGTTTCCGATCATGTAGCCGCCGAATGGCAGGCCTATCTCGAAGCGAATCGCCCGGTGCTGCCGGTGATCGTGGAAGCGTGTGAACCGCCGGGACCCTTGCGTACCCGCCACCCGATCAATTTCACCTACGAGAAAGATTATCCGCGCAAGTTTCACGAACTCATGACGCGCTTGATCGAACGCAATACGCGCATTCGCCGCCACGATCCGGTGATCTGGTCGCTGCGCGATGATGTGAGCAAGCTGCGCTAACGAGCCACGCTTACTGGATGATGGTATTGACGGGTATGGGGGAAAACTCATGCCCATTTTTCGATCATCTCTTTCACCTGTGCGACCAATTCACCCGCTACTTTGACTAACTCCGTGACGGTGGTTAGCCAGTAATCCGTCGCCATATACACATCATCGTCAGGGTGGGGCGTGTCTAATTTTTCGCGCAAGCCATCCGTGTGCCCCGCGTCGAGATGGCGCAGCATCCGTAAAATACTCATTGTGCTATAGCGTGCTTTGCGCAGCGTGCGAATGATCCGCAGGCGGGCGATCTGCGGCGGGCCGTACTGCCGGTAATTGTTGCGCGGATCGCGGGGAATGTCGCTGATCAGCCCATCACGCTCCCAGTTGCGCAGCATGTCCACCGATACGGCCAGCAGATCGGCGGCCTGTTTGGTGGTTAAAACCCCTCCCCCTGAGCAACCTCTGGTTGCCCCCCTCCCCACCCGATGGAGAGGGGCGATATGTTCGTGGGCTGAATCCTGTTCTCCGGCGCGTTGTGAATCTTTGTATGTCGCCCTGGGCGGGTTTGCAAACTCGCCCCTACATGAGTCAGGTTCATCTGCTTTGCTTTTACCTTGTTTTTCTCCGTGTTCTTCGTGCCTCTGTGGTGCAATGATTTTGATCTTAGAATCTGCGTTATCTGCGTTGATCTGCGCCCACGCTTCGAGCGCATCGGCGGCGGATTCCGCCTGATCATGCTCCGCTTCGACACGCGCCGCCAGATCACGCGCCTGAGCCAACGCGCCGGGCAGATCATCCGACGCGGCGCACATAATGATCGCTACCGCCTGCTGGCCGATTTCTCCACCGAGCCACGAAATGCGCAGTGCCAACCGGATCACGCGCATCTGGTCGAGATGGCGCGCCGTGAACTGGCGGTAATTGTTAACCGGATCGCGCGCTACCGGCGGCAGATAACCCAATTCCTCGTACAGGCGCACAGTATTGACATGCACGCCGCCCGCGCGGGCCATATCGGAAGTGCGGTAA
>JAFGJA010000347.1 GCA_016929355.1 Anaerolineae bacterium
CGCCGGTATCTGATCTTCGATCTGTGGGAGACGGAAGTGCAACGCGAGCAGGCTTTGCGTGACTGTGCGGAGGAATACGCCAGGTTAAAGGCTGATCTTGCGGACTGGGTAGAGGCGAACATTGAGGTGGGAATATTCAGAATGAGGGCGGAAGCGACCATTCGTCCTCGTGGAAAACCCAGCCGCCGGCAGCGTTGATCAGCGCGGTGCATGGCTGGCTGGCCTGCCCATGCTTGGCGTCTGGCGATGGGTAATGCTACATTCAGGGCGGGGCGACGCGATGAGGATCGTGATCGTTCCGCTATTTTTTCGCTAATTGCTGAAAGCTAACCACCATGACCGATTCATCGCAGACTGTCTATGACCTCATCGGCGCGGCGGGCTTCGAGCGCCTGATCGATGCGTTTTATCGCCGCGTGGCAGCCGATCCGGTGCTGCGCCCGATGTATCCTGAGGGCGATCTGGCTCCGGCGGCACGGCGGTTGCGCCTGTTTTTGGAGCAATTTTTCGGCGGCCCCCGTACCTACAACGACGAACGCGGCCATCCTCGCTTGCGTATGCGGCACAACCCGTTTAGGATAGATCAGGCGGCGCGCGATAGTTGGGTGCAGCACATGCTGACGGCGCTGGATGAAGCGGGGATCGCTGATCCGGCGCGGGGCATGATGCAGGACTATTTCGAGCGCACCGCGACTCACATGATTAATACGATTATGCCTGAATAAGCGGGCAGGGGAGTGAATAGAACATGGCCGACGAACAAAGTACGGGATTAGCTGCCTTTGGCGCGCGGATTGGTCGCTTGATGCGGTTTACGCGCATTTTGATGTGTATCCTCATTGCGTTAGTGATCGCGCTGCTGGCGTGGTTGGTGATGGCTGAGGCTTTGGGCGATGGCGTTTCCAATCCTGAGCCGGGCGAATTTCCCTATGTGGCGGTGGTGTTCGGTACGCTGGTGTATGCGGTGGCGTGGTGGGCCATTGTCGGGTTTGCTTCCGGCGAGGCGCGTCTGGCGTGGCGGGCAGGGACTCCGGCGGCGATCATGGTGCTGGCGGGACTTGTGTCCTTTGTGCTGGACGTGGTGATTGTGATCATATTACTTAATTGATTTGAACGGCAAAGCTCTCGATGGGCGCACAGGGAACCTGAATGCGTTGGGCTGAGCGTTCGTTCCTGACTACGCCCACTTTAATCCCTGCCAGATAGCCTGTTCGCCCACCGAACCAGGCTCGTTCTAATTGGGTTGGAGTGTACCGAAGAAGACCTGCCATGCCAGCAGCGATTTTGCGACCAGCGACAGGACAATGTACATTTTTTCGCCAAAAATATAGTTCTGCCAGGGACCAACTTTTTTGTACTGCAAAACCATATTGACCGCAAAAATATTGAAGAATACGAACAGCGACACATAGATGGCATATACAAAAGCAGGGACTTGTTCGCCGCTGGTCACCGAACCGACAAAATAGATGCCAATCGCGATCCAGGGCACGATCCCCGCAATGGAGCCGAAAATGAACGCTGTCCAATCGGTTTTTTCGGTGGTCTGGTTGTGGAGTTCCATCATCCAGCCGAATAGAATCATCATGGCGTTGAGGGCGAAGATCAGCAGTAGGGTGGCCATATCGTACATGCCAAAGAGCATGGCAATGGCAACGATCATGATCGAGGAACTGAACGCATACTCGACCCAGCGGGCGTAGTTGGTTCCCTTTTGCAGATTGCGAATATACCGACTAAAAATGCCCGGTGATACAATCGAGAAATGGGCGAAGGACGATAAAAACAGAAAGGCCACCACCATTGGTGCTAAGGGCAGCTTGAAGGCCGTTTCCAGCTTAGACACCAGTTGGTCGCTGGCTTCGTTGTATTCGAGAAAGGCAGTGGTGACGGGCAGCTTAAAATCCAGATCGCTAATTGCCAGCATCACCACCCCCTGAATCAGGTGGATAATGCCCATCACGAGGTTAAATTGGCGGAGATTACGCGCGGTGTTATCGCTAATAGTTGACATACAAAATTCTCCCATGCCGTGAAACTCAGAATAAGGGTATGCGAAGATTATAGAACTTATTGCTTAATCGGTCCCAACTCCGGCATGATGAAACGCTCGAACGCTGCGGCGGTCCAGGGTAGCGCGGGTTTGAAGAAATGCTCATAGATCGCTTGCGCATAAACGCGGATTTCGTACTGTGCGTCGGGGGCCATGCGCAGTCGCAAAAAATGCATGAGGTTATGCGCGTCCACCTTGACCACCCACGTATAATACACCGCGAAGCCCGGCAGAAACATGCGCGCCAATTCCCGCGCAACACCGGCATCGAGCGCTTGCTGGTACAGCGCGAACGACTGCTCGTAGTGCGCCAATAATTTTGCTGTGAGCGCTTCCGCTTCCGGGCCGCTTAATTCGCCTTCGCTGGCTTGCTTATTGTCGGATGATTGCAAGCGCCACACGGCGGGAATGTAGAAGTCATTTTCTTCAAATGCTGTATACCGTCCGCTCTGCGCATTCATATTCCATGTCCGGTGTCTGACCCACTGCCAAAATGTGACCAAAGGCCCGCGACAGCGAAATTTAAATTCGACCATCTCAAACGGGGTCGTGTGGCGGTGCTGCAACAGGTAAAACAGCAGTTTTTTATCGCGTTCATCGCCTTTGCTCTCGCCCAAAAACGAGGTGCGCGCCGCGTTCACGATGGCGAGATCATCACCCATCACATCTTGTAGTTCGATCCAGCCTTTATCCAGCACAGCAATACGCTTGCCGATCAGGTTGTCGCGGGGAGTGGTCATAATGTCATCTGCCTTAATAAATGCAAACCTCACCCCCCGGCCCCCTCTCCAAGCACGGAGAGGGGGAGTCAGGTTGTGGACATGATCCGCTCTTTCTATTTACAGGAAGAGGGCAGGGGGAAGAGTTGAATTTTGCTGTTTTTTGCTTTTCTCTATGTTCTCCGCGTCTCTGCGGTGAAATGATTTTACGCGAAATACTGCAACGCAATCCGCACCCGTTCTTCGACTTCTGGCGGGGCATTGCGCGGGATGGTTTGCAGCGCCGCCTGCGCCTCGACCACGCTGTAACCGAGCGCGGTGAGCGTGGCGAGCACATCCGTATCCACATCACTGATCGCCGCCAATCCGGTAGCGGGTTCGATGTGCAGCTTGTCCTTCAATTCGAGCGCGAGGCGCTGCGCCAGTTTTTTGCCAATGCCCGGTACGCGCGTCAGGACTTCCGGTTCCTCACGGGCAACGGCATTTTGCAGGTGCGCCACACTGAGCGTACTCAGGATCGCTACGGCGATGCGCGGCCCGACGCCGCTCACGCCGATCAATGTTTCGAACAGCGCGCGTTCATCATGATCGCGGAAACCGTAGAGCGTCAGCGCATCTTCGCGGACCAGCAAATGGGTATACAGCGTTACCTGCTCACCACTGCCAATCGCATCGCGGACGGTGGTTGGGACCAGCACGCGCAGCCCCACCCCGCCCATCCGCACCACAAGATAGGTGTCTGCGATGGCGACGATATGCCCGGTGATTGTATCGATCATGAATACTTCCCCCCCTCAGTCGGAAAATTTAACCGGATGACATGCGTTCGAAGCGGCTCGAATTGAGGTCGGTGATCGCCACCCCCAACCCGTCGGCGGCGTCATCCGGCCTCGGAATCTCGTCCAGATTCAGCAGTTGGCGGATCATTTCCTGCACCTGCCACTTATCTGCATTGCCATAGCCCGCAATGGCCTGTTTGATCTCGGCGGGTTTATATTCGCGGATCGTCAGTTTTGCCTCGGCCAGCGCCAGCAGGATCACGCCGCGCCCCTGGGCCACCGTGATCGCGGTGGTCACATTACGCCCAAAATACAGCGTTTCAACGGCAGCCGCATCGGGCTGGTACTGTTCAATGAGAGCGGTC
>JAFGJA010000348.1 GCA_016929355.1 Anaerolineae bacterium
CTTTGTTGTTTGCGAAACGGGAAATTCCGCGCGCCATGCACTGATAACGTAATCACGCTGGGATCGTTCGCAAAGATCGCAGCCGTTCCATCGCCTTGATGTACATCCCCATCCAGAATAACAATTTGCTGGCAGTTCGTTTCAGCTTGCATCGCGCGGGCCGCAATAGCAATATCATTCAAAACGCAGAAGCCCGCGCCAAAGTCAGGAAATGCATGATGTGTCCCGCCCGCCAGATTTACCGCGCCGCCATCGGTCAACGCGGCGCGGCACGCACTGATCGTCCCCCCTACAGATCGGCGTGATCGTTCTACCAGTTCCGGCGACCAGGGGAATCCCATGCGGCGAATCGCTTTCTCATTGAGTGTGCCAGTTTTCACGCTGTTCCAATAATCAGAATTATGCACGCGCAAAATCTGTTCATCGGTAGCTGCTTCCGGCACAAGGAGATTTTCTGCGGGAATAATGCTAGAGGCAAGCAGGCGTTCGCGCAGCAATCCATATTTTGCCATTGGAAAACGGTGATTTTCCGGGAGTGGCAAGACGAAGTGATCACTGTAGAAGGCTTTCATAGTGGCGTTTCAAAGAGATATGACACCTGCTTATGCTGCTGGCAAATGCTCTTGCTTCCAATGCTGGCGGCGTAGATACATTTTTGTGATCTCCTCTGTAATTGCCGGCAAGAAGAATAAGGGGATCATATACATCCAGTGTTCAAAGCTTAGTATTACGGTGTCAAAGATGTCCCCCAGAAATGGAACGTAAATGACTAGCAGCAGCATACCGAGCGAAATGGAAGTTGCGAAAACCATAATTCTGTTAGTAAAAACACCAATCGTAAACAAAGACAGGGTTTCAGATCGTGCTGTAAAAGCTCGCAGCAGCTCAGAGGTTGATAATGTAACAAAGGCCATTGTTTGGGCCAGTTCCCAGCTATCAGGTTGTAAATGATGTCCTATGGCAAATGCTAGCAAGGTCGCAATCGTTTTCATAGCAGTTTGCAACGCCATTCCCAATCGCATATCGCGATTGATAATTGGCTCAGACACTGGGCGCGGCTTATGCTCCATAATGTCGGGATCGCCCTTCTCTACGCCAAGCGCCAATGCGGGCGCGCCATCGGTGAGCAAATTCAGCCATAATAACTGGATCGGTGTTAATGGTGACGGCGTCCCGGCCAGCGTCGCCAGGAAAATCACGGCGATCTCAGCCAGGTTGCAGCTTAGCAAAAAATACACGAATTTGCGGATATTGGAGTAGATAACCCGGCCTTGTTCCACGGCTGACACGATACTCACGTAATTATCGTCTGTCAGCACCATATCCGCCGTTTCTTTTGAGACATCCGTGCCCGTAATGCCCATCGCCACGCCGATACTCGCGCGTTTGAGCGCGGGCGCATCATTCACCCCGTCGCCCGTCATCGCCACGACATGATCGCGCGCCTGGAAAGCTTCAACAATGCGGACTTTATGCTCTGGCGACACCCGTGCAAATACATCGACATCCTCAACGATGCTCGCCAATTCCTCATCGCTCATTTGCTCGATTTCCGTGCCGCGTATGACTTTGCCGCCCTCGCGCAGCAACCCAATCTCACGGGCAATCGCGCGCGCTGTGTCGGGGTAATCGCCCGTAACCATAATTGTGCGAATTCCAGCATGACGGGCTTTCTCAATTGCAGGCTGCACTTCAGGTCGTGCTGGATCGATCATCGCCACCAACCCAACTAATGTCAGGTCGCGTTCTATCGTGTCTGGCTCAATTTTCTCTGGTAATGTGTTTAGTTGCCGTTCGGCAACAGCTAACACGCGCAGTGCTGCATTCGCCATATCATGATTCGTCTTGTGAATCATCTCGCGTATATCATCTGTCAGAGGTTTGGTTTGTTGATCATGGGACAAGATGGTGTCGCAGCGCTCTAAGACGATTTCTGGCGCACCTTTGACAAATGCCAGATAGTGACCGTCCGGTGTTCGGTGAATGGTGCTCATGCGTTTACGTGTCGAATCAAACGGAATTTCACTCACGCGCGGATAATCAGCCTCCGCCTGTTTGCGCCACAAATCCGCCTTTGCTGCTGCGACCACTAATGCGCCTTCGGTGGGATCACCGATCATACGGTAGCTGCCGCTATCGCCATTTGAACCCGGTTCCAGTCGTGCATCACTTGCCAGCAAGCCGCCTAGCAACAATTCAGAAACGTGTGGCAGACTGCCCGGTGTATAAATCGTGCCGTTTTGGTGAAAAGTCCCTTCGGGCTGATACCCTTGCCCGGTAATATCCAACTCCTGCCCATCGACGTACAATTTCACGGCAGTCATCTGGTTTTGGGTCAAAGTACCGGTTTTATCTGAGCAAATGGCCGAGGCGCTTCCCAGCGTTTCAACAGACGCCAGCCGCCGGATCAAGGCGTTGCGCTGAATCATTTCGCGCATCCCAATCGCCAGATTGATGGTAACAATCGCGGGCAACCCTTCCGGTACTGCCGCAATCGCCAACGCTACCGCCGTCATTAACGATTCGGTCAGCGCGTCCACCACCGTGAAATCACCGGAGGTCATCTCACGCGCAAAGATCACTACACCGACCAGCAAACAGATCGCCAGCGCTGCGATACTTAAGGTCCGTCCCAATTCATCCAGGCGACGTTGTAGTGGTGTTTCTTCTTCGCCGGTAGATTGAATCATATCCGCAATTTTACCGATTTCTGTCTGCATTCCGGTATTGACGATAACCGCTTTGCCACGCCCATAGGTGGCAGTCGTACTCATATACGCCATGTTTTTGCGATCCCCAATGATCGCATCCTTGGCTACCGTAATATCGGCACGTTTATCTACCGGCACTGATTCGCCGGTCAGTGATGCTTCGTCCACTTTCAAATTCACTGCGTCGATCAGTCGAATATCCGCCGGGATGTAGTTTCCCGCTTCCAACACCACAACATCGCCTGGCACAATTTCACTCGCGGGTACTGACTGCTGCCGTCCTCCCCGGATTACGGTTGCATCCGGTGAAGCCAGCCGTTTGAGTGCCGCCAATGCTTCTTCCGCCTTGCCTTCCTGCACGACTCCTAAGGCCGCATTCAGGATCACAATGGCCGTGATCGCTGCCGCCTCGACCCAATCGCCCAACGCGGCTGAAAGAATCGCCGCAAAAATCAGAATGTAGATCACAAAACTCTGAAATTGTGACAACAAACGCGCCCAAAATGTGGGGCGTGGTTGTTCGCGCAGCGCATTAGGGCCATATTTTGTGAGTCGTGCTGTTGCCTCTTGCTCAGAAAGCCCTTGTTCTGCATCAGTTTCGAGCGCATCTAATACGTCTGGCAAGGGCATAGCGTGCCAAGTTGAAGAAGTGGTCATGAGTCATCCTCATTATCGGTAAACACAAATGAAAAAAAGCTTGGTAGCAGCTTAAGAGAGGAATGTATTATTTCCATTTTTCCAGCGTTTTATTCTATCATACGCGCCTTTGAATTAAGGAAATCCCCCTAAAAAATGGGGGGTACAGTTCGCGTTATACATAATGCGCGATTATACTAGGCAAGTGTGTTATGATCGATAGAGAGTTTAAGGATTAACTGTGCCACCACGTTCGTCATTTATTAAAGGTCCTGCCGGAACTGGCAAAACATCGTTTGCGATCCAGCATATCCGCGCCTTATTGGATGCGGGCGCAGCGCCGGAACGTATGCTGGTTTTGGTTCCCCAACGAACGCTTGGTCAACCGTATAATCTCGCCTTTGCTGATCCCGGTTGGCCGCCGGGTGCTCAGACAGATATTGCTACGTTAGGTGGTTTGGCACGGCGCGGCCTGGAAATTTTCTGGCCGTTGGTGGCCGAAAAAGCCGGTTTCGCTCATCCTCGTTTTGAACCGCGTTTTCTCACTATCGAAACAGCGCAATATTTTATGGCCGGGTTTGTGAACGAAGCCGTCAAAGCGGGCATTTTCGACAGCGTGAGCGTAACGCCTTTTGATATTATGCGCCAAACGCTAGACAATCTTTCGAAAGCAGCAGTGAATGGTTTCGCTTTAAGCGAAATCGCGGATCGCCTGATCGCAGCCTGGGGCGGACGCCATTCTAGCCGCCCGCCAGTCTATCGGGCGAGCGCCGATCTTGCGCAGCAGTTCCGCGCACACTGTTTAGCCAACAATCTGCTTGATTTTTCGCTGCAAATTAAACTCTACATGGATTATCTACTGGCTGAACCATTGTATAGCACCTATTTTCGGGAACGTTACCGCCATCTGATCGCGGATAATCTGGAGGAGAGTTTTCCCGTCGTGGCTGATTTCGTCCGGTGGGCCTGGGATAATCTTGACTCGGCGTTGTTAGTTTATGATACCGACGCAGGTTATCGCGTTTTTCTCGGCGCAGACCCGGCGGGTATGGAAAAACTTCAAACCTTATGTGAGGAGATTCAAATCCGAGATCAGTCGTTAAACACTACTGCTCCTCTGATAGCCCTCACCGCCGAAATGAACACACTGTTCTCGCCAGATCGCGCTGATAAAACGCCTGATTTACCCGCAAATCCACGCGCAGGGTTTACCTATGCCGCCCATCGTTTTTACCCGCAGATGATTGATTGGGTGATCGAACACGTCGCGGCGCTGATTGATGCGGGTGTTTCGCCGCGTGAAATTGTTGTTCTTGCGCCGTTTTTGGGTGATTCGCTGCGGTTTGCGCTGACGACCCGGTTAGAGGAGCGCGGTATTCCAGTTATATCGCATCGTCCCTCGCGCGCTGTGCGTGATGAACCCGCCGCTCGTGCCTTATTAACGTTGACATTGCTGGCTCATCCCGATTGGGGTATTCGTCCGCCGGTATTGGATGTTGCTGATGCTTTGCGCCAGGTAATTCCCGAACTTGATCCGGTGCGCGCCTGGTTGCTGGCGCAGATCGTGTATAGTCCGGCACGCGAAGCGTTGGGGTCCTTCGATATAATCCAACCCAATGCCCAGCAGCGCATTACCTATGTTGCAGGTGAAAAATATGAGTATTTGCGCCAGTGGTTATTGGATTATTACGCCGAAGAGATTGAAATCCCCCCCGATCATTTTTTGAGCCGTTTATTTGGCGAAGTGCTGGCCCAACCCGGTTATGGCTTTCATGGCAATCTCGAAGCGGGCCGCATCATTGCCGAATTGGTCGAATCGGCGCGCAAGTTCCGCCAGACGCTTTATCCCGATGGTGTCGAACATTGGCGCAATGTCTCGCGGAATTATGTAGATTTGGTGCAGGAAGGGTTATTGGCTGCGCTCTATGTTGCCAGTTGGCGTGATGAACAAAAGGATGCTGTTTTTCTCGCACCCGCCTATACCTTTCTTATGCGCAACCGGTGGGTAGACTATCAATTTTGGCTCGATGTTGGTAGCAGTCATTGGTTTGAGCGTCTCGAACAACCACTCACACATCCCTATGTATTGAGTCGCAATTATCCTCCTAACCAGATATGGACCGATGACATGGAAACGAGTTCCCGCGAAGCCAATCTGCACCGGTTGTTGCTGGGACTCACGCGGCGCTGCCGTCAACATCTTTACATTGGCATTGCTGATCTCGGTGAGCAGGGGTATGAACAGCGTGGCCCCTTGCTCGGTATCATGCAACAAATTGTCCAACGCAATCCCGATCCCGTTGCTGAACCGGATGAATCAACATCATGATTTCACGATTTATCTCTAATGCTTTGATCCTGGTTTTTTCTCTGCGTTCTTTGCATTCTTTGTGTTTTCTGCGGTTAAATAATCGCCGAGGTTTTGTATCATGACCGCGCCCGTTTTTCGCCCCGAACAAGAAGCGATCATCACCGGCTACACGGGCGGTCAGGTTGGTATCGCCGCCGTGCCGGGTAGCGGCAAAACATTTACGCTCGCCCATCTTGCCGCACGCCTGATCTACGATCAACGCATCGCTTCAGATCGCCAGGAAGTGTTAGTCGTTACCTTCACCAATTCCGCTGTGAACAGTTTCCAGGCCCGGATCGCCTACATTCTCCGCGATCAATATGGGTTGCTGCCGTTTGTCGGCTATCGTGTCCGCACGTTGCACGGCTTGGCACACGATATTGTGCGTGAGCGTCCGGCGTTAGTTGGTCTGGCTGATGATTTCACGATTCTGGATGAAAAAATTTCCCTGGAAATCCAACGCGATATTGTCGCTAACCGCCTCGCTGAATGGTGGGATCGTCTTGAATCTTACCTTGATTCCGACGTTAACGAGCGCAGCGCGCGTCGTGCGTTTGAGCAAGATGTGCCCAATCTGGTCATTCGCTTTATTCAACGCGCTAAAGATTTACAGCGCACACCTGATAATCTCCTGACTCAAATCAGCGATCTTACCGATCCTCGGTTTGATCTGCTCCGGTTTGCCGTGCATGTCTACGCGGATTACCAGCGCAGTCTGGCTTATCGCGGCGCAGTTGATTTTGATGATCTGGTGCGTTTGGCGCTTGAAGCATTGGCGCTTGATGAGGGGTATTTAGCTCGTCTCCGTGAACGTTGGCCCTACATTCTGGAAGATGAAGCGCAGGATAGCAGCCATTTGCAAGAAAAAATGTTGCGTCTGTTGAGCGCCGAGCGAAATTGGGTTCGGGTGGGCGATCCCAATCAAGCGATCAACACAACCTTTACCACAGCCACGCCTGAATTTTTGCGCGAATTTCTCAACGATCCTGCCGTAACCGAATTTCCGCTATCCGTATCAGGTCGGTCTACGTCCTCGATTATCATGCTGGCTAACGAACTCGCGCGCTGGACCACCGAGGAACATCCGGTACGGGCGCTGCGTGATGCATTTGATTACGTGGTCGATCCCAAACGCGGTATTTCGCGCGGCCACATTCGCGCCACGCCTGATGGCGATCCCCAGCCGAATCCCCCCGACGATCTAACCTGGATCAGACTTCTGCATCGCGCTGATCAAAAAATCACGCCCGAAAAAGAACTGGATTTAGTCGTCGCGGATGCCGAATTTGCCTTGTTAGAACTGTTGGCGGATATTGAAAATTTACCTGAAGATGAGCGCCCAACGATTGCGGTGCTTGTCCCGGAAAATAGTCGTGGTTTCAAGTTGGTCGAAGCGCTACATCGCCACAATATTCCCGCCGAAGCCTACGAAGAATTGTTGCGCAGCACTACCGCGACTCGTGCGGCGGTTGCGCTGCTACAAACGGTTCTCGATTATCTCAGCGATCCGACTGATCTTCGTCATTTGAAGATGGTCTATTGGGCGCTCATGCCAGACGAATACCGCGAATTGGTCCAAGCTGATGTGGATTTGCGCGACACGATCAGCAAAAGTTTCGCGCGCTGGAAAAACATCGAAGATTTTCTCTGGCCTGTGCTTGAGGATGAATCCTTAGCAGTTGAGTCTGGCGATTATGATTGGTTGCCCGCCGATCTCGTGCGGTTCCGTGTACACATGCGGCGCTGGTTGGAAGCGACCAGCCTCCCGATTGATCAACTAATCTTGACCATTGCGCAAGCCATCTTCACGGATGCCGCTGATATTGCGTTGGCGCATAAAATCGCTTTATTGTTGCGCAGTGTTTCTCATACCCATCCTGATTGGCGTTTGCCGCAGTTTGTTGAAGAGTTGCGCATCATCAGCAGCAACGAGCGCCGTTTTATCGGTTTTGATGATGTGGGCGAAGGTTATGCGCCTAAGCCCGGCGTAATTACGGTTTCTACGATGCACGCCGCCAAAGGTTTGGA